>JARKSP010000003.1 GCA_029974225.1 Erysipelotrichaceae bacterium | reverse complement strand
AAGTGCAAATCCTGCAAAATAAATACCCCACATGTCATCAGCTAACATGATACGCATTAATACCGCAAAACCGACATAACGCATCATACCGCCGGCAGCACTCAAACCACCCATAATCCAGTTTCCTTCTAATCCGTTAATGAATTCAGAAACTGCAGGGTTTGTAATGCTGATTACACCAACTAAGGTTGCAACAGCAAAGAACAATCCAAGCAATGCCATAGCAAAGTAGTTCAAATTGTCAATGCCTTTAGGGTTTGCATTAGCAGCATGTTCGTCTGCCTTTGCCATTAAACCAGACATTAAGGTGAATGTTAATGTAACTCCATATTGACCTAATAATGCAAATGGAATTGCAGCACCAAGTGCAGCGTTTACATCTAATCCACTTGCTACAGCAAATACTGTAGCCATAATTCCACCAACAACAGCGTTTGGTGGCTGAGCTCCACCTACTGGCATACTACCAATTGTCATTAACTGGTAAGCACCACCAACGGCTAAGCCCGTTTTTACATCGCCAAGAATAGCACCAACAACCGGTCCCATTACGATTGGCTGATAAAGCGACTCAAGAAAGTTAAATTGGTCTATTGCCGCAATAAATGTGACAACTAAGATCAACACTATCTGAAGTGGACCTATCATAAAATAATCTTCTCCTTCCTTTATTTAAAAAGTTTTGAAACATCTTCGCTAGCTTCATTAGGAACTTTTCTAATATCAAGTTCTACTCCTAATTCTTGCAATCTTGCAAAAGCAGCGACATCTTTATCATCAACAGCAACAGTAGTGGCAACCTGACGTTTGCCTTCTGCCATATGCATGTTTCCGATATTTACTTTCTTTATTGGTACTCCACCCTCAACCATTTTTAAAACATCGATTGGATTTTCGCACACAATAAAAATCCTTTGAGTATCAGAAGCTCTGTGAATATTAGCGATTGTTTTTTCAATTGTCCAGTATCTGGTAGCGACACCAGCCGGAGCAGCCATATCCATTAAGCTCTGACGCAAAGTGTTAGACGCCGAATCATCATTTGCTACTAAAATAAGGTTTGCACCTAGTGATGAATTCCACTGTGTAGCAACTTGTCCATGAATAAGACGATTGTCAATTCGAGTCAATAAAATATTAGGCATTTGTTTCTCCTCCCCTTCATACTATTTTATGATAGGGAATTTTAATAATTATTTATTTAGAATAATTAACCTGAAATTTATACTTTTTAAAATTTAAAATGTTTCTTTAACTGATTTGTGTAAATTTAGTGAAATATATGTTAATATTTTAGTGTAAGAAAGGGTTTACATCTAAAATGTTCAATAAAACAACCAGTGCGAATTTCCTGAGATATGGTCGAGTGAATGAAAGTTTTAACAAAAACTTTCTATCCTTTGAATGTCTTGTCACTGATAATAAACAGATCCATCTGTTAAAATCCTATGACCGAGAGGTTTTCATCAGTATGCGAAGAGGAATGGCAATGCTGGTGATATCCGAAAATCCTCAGCAAGGTAATCTGCAGTTTTTTGCGATTCATCGCGATATTGAAATATATCCGAATATGTATTTTGCTGTTGTTCCGATGACCAATGTTATCAGTTATGATGCTTTTTACTATCCTTATTCTACAACGACAAGCTACCAGCTGCCGGAAATCATAAATTATGAAAATATAACTTTAAAGACAAAAGTAGAAAACATTGTTGCCTATTACTATGTTGTTAAAAGCCCTAACTATGTTTTCCCTGGCGAAACACATTATTTATACGAACTTACTTATGTCGATAATGGAACCCTGGAAGCAACAGTCAATAATAAGAAATACATTATCAATTCCAATCAGTGTCTGTTTTATGGTCCTGGTCAAACCCACAGCCAGAAAGTTATCGGTGATGATTCCTGTTCTTACCTGACTGTTATTTTTGATACCAGCGGTATTGATAATGACCGACTTTTAAACAAGGTTTTCAGTGTCACCAAAGAAATCAAAACCATAATCGATGAATTTGTAAGAAATTCAAATGATAGCGGTCCTTATGCTAAAGATCTGCAGATTCTGACATTGAATTCAGTAATATTGAAAATATTACAGCTTAACGCCTTAGAAAGTAGCCATAAGGAAATCAACATTCCTGTCAATCAGAATTTTCAGAATAATTTTCTAGAAGAAATCGTCACTTACATTCACAATAACCTTTCCAGACCTTTGAATGTCGGAGATATCTGTCAGGAATTTTCCATAAGCAGGACATACCTTCAAAGAATATTTAATGAAAATCTGCATATAACACCCAAAAGATACATCATTGAAGCTAAACTTGCCAAAAGCAAGATACTGATAAAAAACGGTAACCACTCACTGAGTGAAATCGCAGATAAACTAGGTTATTCTTCAATCCACTATTTTTCAAGAATCTTTACTTCCAGTTTTGGCATTACACCAAGTGAGTACTCTAAGAAGATCTACGAATTATAATTAAATCAACTGCCGTTTAATGAAAAATCCATAAAATATGTATCATCTTTTAAAATTAAGAAGATACATTTTTTCTTTCTTTTATCTGACAAAAAAAGAGGTATAACCTCTAAATAGAAATGACTCTGATAAATCCTCTATTCTGCTATACCCTCTTTAAATGCCGTCTTCAAAATCTTCTTCTACGACCCTTTCCTTAAACTCATATCTCATAACCTGAGTTTGACCAGTGTTAATCGCCATCTGAGCCAAAGCATCAATATCTTCCATAAAGTTTCTGGCCATTGAAGTTTCAATCAGCATGCCAAGGTTAGTGCCGCTAAGCACAACAATCTTTTCTGCTCTCTGCATTGAAATTTCAACTGAAGTTTTAAATGGAGAACCACCAACTAAATCTGTAAAGATGATTATTCCATCTTTACAATTGCTCAGATTTTCAATAGCAGCATTTAAGTTTGCTACTAAGTCATCTACTGAGTGTTCCTGAACGAAGTCAACAGCCTGATAATCATCAGGCATTCCAGCAATTAACTTTACTGAACTTGTTAATCCTGACGCGAAATTTCCGTGTCCTGAAACTATAATCCCTATCATTATTCATTCTCCTTTTCATATGGGTACAATACAACACCCTTAACAACTCTATTGACATCACCGCTTGGGCATGGATTATCTGGAGTTATGTCAAGCGCTAAAGACTTATATAAAGAAATCAGTTGAGCAATCATGGTGTAAGGCAGTGCCAATTCAGCATTTACTTTAGCACTTCCATTAAAGCAATAATAGTAATCAACCAGTCCTTTCACTTCCTCTGATGGAGTATTGCAGACAGCTAAGATTTTATTATTCTTTCTCTGAATGCTGACTTCTCTGACTAAGTCTATTTCATACTTTCTGGTATAGGCATCATCGCTCAGATAGATGACCGTTAAGGTTTCATCATTTAAGATGGACTTTGGTCCGTGTCTGAAACCTAAAGGTGTATCAAATAATGTTACCACCCTGCCAGCGGTCAGCTCCAGCATTTTTAATGCCGACTCCTGTGCTACTCCCTTTAACACATTGCTGCCCAGATAGACAATCCTTCTGAAATCATATTCATCAGTTACTTTTTTGAAATATTTATAACCCTCTGCATTGATTTCTTCAGCAAATCTAATGACTTCTTTATAGTTTTCTTCAATTGCCTCTAAACTGTCCAGATGGAATACCAGATAAGCTGCCAGATACATATTTGAAAAACTAGAGGTCATCGCAAAGCCCAAATCGTGGGTTTCCGGAGTCAGATTAATAGCTAAACAGTTCTTTTCAACTTCTGCTCTCTTGCTTAATTTTCCGTTCTTGTTACAGGTAATAAATAAATTATAGATCTTATCGCTTACAGCTTCTGCATTATCTACTGCACCGATAGATTCAGGGCTATTACCACTTCTACCGAAACTTACTAATAAAGTTGGTTTTTCTTTAGAAATATAGTATTCGGGATTGGCAGTAATGTCTGTGCTGGCATACGAACGTGCTTTAAATTTTGTTTTCAGATTAATCGCTGCAAACAGTGTATTTCCTACAAACTCACTGGTTCCTGCACCTGTGAAAACCACATCATAATCTTCACTGTCCAAGACCTTGCCAGTAAAAGCTTTAAGCTCGTTTCTCATTGCTTTTACCTGATTGATTGTCTTAACCCAGGTGTCAGGCTGCTGATTAATTTCCTTAGCTGTATGCATTGCACTCAGATTCGTTAATTCTTCAGAATTCATACCATAAATTGTCATTATAATACCTCCGCTTATAAGCAAATTATAACAACCATTAATTGTTTTTCAATGAAATTACTAATTTTCATAAAAAGTAAACTAAAAAGTGCAAACTACTATATCCAGCAAATATGTTAGATTATATATGAGTATGAAGACACAATATGATTATCCAAAATATAGGACCATAGTCAGCTGAACAGCTTTTCCTGTTCGGCCGCAGGTATAGGGAATTATGATTATTGCTGTCTGGAGATGATGATTGTTCAGAGATATTAATCCAGTGTAAAGGAGTGAAGCAAATATGAGTAATAAAGAAAAAATTATTGCCGGAAAGAATATCTATAAGGATGAAAAAGGAAGAACTGTTCTTTATCGCGAGTCTGAAAAAACAGGTTATGTCATTCAGGAAAAAAATCAGCAGGCTTATAATCTTTATGCCAACAGATATGCTATTTCTGTTATCGCCGGTATTCTGGCAGCTAATTTCAACGTTCCTATTCCTTACTGTATCGCTATCACCATTGGCATTATGGCCTTTCTGGAATATCGCTATCGATTAAATTTTTTACCTTCTCTGGTCCAGATTAAAAACTTCAAACCGACTGAAAATATATCTACTCTGGATGCACTGGTAATGGAAAAAGACAAAAAAAGAAATTTAACACTTGTCATCCTCTATCCATTGTTTGGAGCATTAATAATAATTAACGGTCTGCAGATGAAGGCCTCACCACTGATAATGGGTGGAAACATTCTTATAGCTATTTTCGCCTTATATATGGCAGTAATTAATTTTATCGCCCTAAGAAAAATTAAATCTTAGTTTATCTTCTGATACAGCAAAAAAGTATATTCATAAAGATGGAATATACTTTTTTAATTTCAGTTAATTGCCTATTTAAGCTCTTCCATATGCCTCATTGCCTGATCAGCATATTTTTTCGCCATCCTGGAATCTTTCTTGTTTTCATACATTCTGGCAATGAGCCCTTCAAGTACCGGCTTGGCAAAATCTTCAGCTGCTTTTAATTCTTCTAAAGTCTGCTCCAGATACTGATGCCCGTTTTTAACAAAAACATCATAGGCTCTTTCCACTTCAAAATTAGGCTTTTTGGTTTGAACTGTCTGAAGCAGATTGTAGTATTTTTCAACTTTGTCGTATCTTTCATTTGTCAGATAGTAATAGAATCCTTTAGTATAGACCGCTTCCTTCTGCAATCTGCTAGGTTTAACTGTATCGAAATAATCAAACATTTCATCAGTCTGTTTTTTATCCTCTTTGAGTATTGCCACATTCAGTTTCATAAAGTCCACATTAAAAGGTTTAATCAGATATCTGACTTTTTTAGACTTAATCAGCTCATCAAAACCCTGATAGTCTTTTTTGACTATCCGGTCAATAAGCTGTCTTTCCAGTTTTACAGTTATATATTTAGTGATAATTGTTATAACTATGCTAAGCACAATCATAACTATCATTATTTTTAGCGAATCATTCATACTATTACCTCATTCATATTTCTACAGCAATCCAAATAATATCTATCATAATTGGACCTTTTTGTCAATTTGTCCGGACCCCTGCCAAACCTGCCTACCTAGATTATATCACCTTGAAATGCTTTAAAGCATTATAGATTCCATTATCTTCAATATCCGTTGTAACATAGTCGCTGACTTCTTTCAGTGACTCACTGCCGTTTCCCATACAGACACCTATACCGCACATCTGCAGCAGTTCTCTGTCATTGCCGGCATCGCCAAAAGCCATACACTGCTCTAGTGATAAACCCAGCGATTCAACCAGTCTTTTTAATGTTATCCCCTTGTTGACATCTTTTCGGGAACACTCACAGCCATGCAGATAACAGGGATGAAAGACCAGCTCCTCAAACTGCTGCTGCAGGTTCATCGCTTCCCTGTCTGGCGAATAGATGAAGCAGCCCAGCGGCAGCATATGAGTCAGATGATAGTCTCTGGTTGCAGTATTATCGTCAATAGTGTCCTGTGTGATAGCTTCATTACAGTAATAGGAAGTAAAATAGGGATAATCAGCATACACCTGTAAAGAATCATCAAATTTGAAACCGAAAGAATAACCTCGCTGATAACAGATATCCAGCAGTTTATCGACAGTCTTTTCTGACATCGGATAACAGGCAATCGTGGTGCCGAATTTTGAATTGATACAGGTTCCGTTAACAGTCACATAATAATCGGCCTGTACTCTTTCTTTGACATCCCGATGCAAAAACCTGTAACCTCTGCCAGTAGCCACTATTATTATCATCCCTTTTTCCCGGGCCAGATCAATTGCTTCGACAGCTGACTGCTCAACCCGTTTTTTGCCATATTTAATCAGGGTATCATCAACATCAAAAATTAAAGCCTTAATCATCAGTCACCTTCTTTTAGAATATATTCTTCTATAAACTGCGCCACTCCGGCACTGGCACAGTCACCTACCAGATATTTAGCTGCCTTTTTGGCTGTGCTGTTGCCATTGGCCACACATCCCGAAACAGCTACCGCTTCTAACATCACGGCATCATTATCATTATCTCCAATGGCAGCCACTTCATCCAGGGTGATACCCATATCATCTATAACCGCCAGTAATCCGGTCAGCTTGTTTATATGTTTTAAAGAAACATCAATCGTATTGGCGACAGGAATATTGAAAGAGTAGTCTTCCCCGCTTCTCTCTTTCATGATTGCCATTAACTCTTCCATACACTGACCATCATCAGAAAAACCAACTTTATAGACCGGATCCTTTATATATCGGAAAACATCATGAGCAACAATAAAATCCATATCGACATTATCAAAATCATACTGCAGAACCTGACAGTAGGCAGTTGAGATGTTGAAATCAGATTGCGCTATTCTAAATGAGATATTTAAATCCCTGGCCAGCTGGTGCATTTCTTTGATCTGTTCTAACGTAAAATGATCATCTATCAGAACCTTATCATCACGACTTCTAATGGCTAAAGAGCCATTAACCGCGATGATATAGCCATTGTTCTCTTTTAGGTTGAACAACTCTGTCACCTGCTTCATTCCATCATAAACTCGGCTGCTGGCAAAACAGATGGTAATGCCCTTTTCAATCAGTTTATTGATCGCTTCGATATTTCTTTGCGGGATTATATCTGCTTCAGCACAATAAAGAGTATGATCAATATCAGCCACAAATAACTTAATCATTTTTTACATCCTTTCAAAACTTACGAATCTTGTTCCCTGATAAGTTAACAGGCCATAATCATTTTCCGCTAACAGGCCGTATTCATCACCTGAAACTTGAAACTCTCTTCTATCATCATTATCAGATTCAAATGTGACATAGTAGGTTGTAAGATTTCTTACATAGGTTCTTTTACCAATTACTGTGGAATAAGCCTTTGAAACTTCTGCTCTATCATTAATTGTTTTCTCTTTGTAACTTCTATATATCTGTACAGCAAACATGGAGAAAATAAAGAAAAACACTCCCCAAAAAAGTATATTGAAAAGAAGCTCAAATAATATACCGCTTATACCTAGATTTGGTATCGGAAAAGCCATAGTACCCTACCCCCAATAGACATAATTGTCTTTTCTAGGTTTTGCTGTCGGCAGGTCCACAGCACTGTAACCTAGAATACAATTCCCAATTCCTTCATAATCACCTTCAATACCGAAGTTCCTGAGAATCTGTTTCCCTTCTTCGGTTTCAAAGGTTTCTCTGGCACGATGAATCCAGCAGGAACCGATTCCCAAAGCATGAGCAGCATTCATCAGATTAGCCATCACTACTGCTCCATCATATACATGAGTACTGACGCTTTTATCCGCTAAAACGACAATGACCGTCTTAGCACCAAAAAAATTGTCACGATTATATTCCATTCCAGCAGCGGTGCAGTTAAGTCTTCTTAATGTTTCTAAAGTGGTTTCATCCTGAATTACCAGCATAATAGCTGCCTGTCTGCCTCTTCCGCTGGGAGCATACATTCCAGCCTTAACAATCGTTTCTAAATCCTCTTTACTGATCAGCTGTTCAGTAAAGCTTCTGATGCTTCTTCTTTCCAGCAAGTCTTTTATTGTTTTATTCAAATTAATCCACCTCCAAGTAGATTATAGCTTATTTCCGGACCTTTTGGATAGTCAGCAAGCTGGTTTTATGTTATATTGACGGGGGTGATTAAGATGAAAATAGAAGGCGTTATTTTTGATATGGATGGTACCATAACCGATTCTGAAATTTATTCAAGAAAATTGTTTCTGTCAGCTATGGCTGAAAGAGGATTTCCGACTGATGAGCATTTTTACAGTCTGATAATCGGAGCCAACCGAGTTTCAGGTATTAAAAAAATCTCGGAAATAACCAAAGACGATAATATTTCGATTGAAATACTGGATTCACTGATTGTCTTAATGGATGAAGCCTTCAGAAATAATCGAATCAGACTAAAAAAAGGGGTGGCTGAAATCATCAGTTTTTTACGCTTTCATAATATTCCGATGGCTCTGGCAACCAGTGCCAATATGGCCAAGGTTATCAAATCCTTCAGCAGCAACAATATGGAAGTCCCTTTTAGCCATATCATCACCGGCGACAGGGTAAAACACGGTAAGCCTAATCCTGAAATCTTTATCAGGGCAGCTAAAATGCTAAACGCCGATATTAAAAACTGCGTGGTCATTGAAGATTCCTATCTCGGTCTGCAGGCAGCCTTAGCCAGTCAGGCTGTTACCATCATGGTTCCTGACTTGCAGCCGCCAACAGAACAGCTGATCAGCCAGGGAGTAATCGTAAAAAAAGACCTGCTGGAGGTCTTAGAGTTTCTTAAACAATACGTAACCCTTTAGGAAAACGGTTTTTGATCTGACTGCCATCACCCTTGCCAAAGCCGATTGGCACACCTTTGTAGCAGACCTGCACAAATCCCTGATAGCCTGTTACCATAATTGACAGGCCTGATAGATATTCATTGATTATTTTAGAGTCTGTAGTATTATAGACTCTTTTAAACTGAAGGCTGCTGACATACAGATGATGAGATGGTTCTAAGCGGTCTTTGACAATTTCTCCCAGCAGGATGCCACTTCTCAGGACATTGACCTTTAAATCCAAAAGT
The DNA here is from genome assembly GCA_029974225.1 of Erysipelotrichaceae bacterium. Lineage (GTDB taxonomy): Bacteria > Bacillota_I > Bacilli_A > Erysipelotrichales > Erysipelotrichaceae > UBA1783. The sequence continues at coordinate 581 of JARKSP010000003.1, read as the reverse complement.
CTTTCTCTGGAAGCGTAGACCTTATTATTAATAATGGTATAGTTAATATTCTTTACCAGATTGTCTTCAATAAACTTATCCACTATCTTATTTTTAGAAAAAGGCAGTGTTTTCAGTTTGCCACCCTTACCACTGCCATTCTTGATAAACCGGCTGACAAAATGGCCTTCCCCACCCTGATAAGGAAAAACTCTTCTGGTCAGACCTTTTTCATCAAAACCAGCCTGACCACAGTTTAAACCGGTATCTATCAGCTGCATATCCGGATATTTTTCCAGAAACAGTCGGACAACCTCTTCGTTTTCATAGCTGTTGAAAGTGCAGGTGGAATAGACTAGAATACCTCCCTCTTTTAAGGCCAGATAAGCATAATCCAGAATCTGCAGCTGTCTTTTCTGATTGGCCATGACAGTATTATGGTTATATTCTGTCAGACTGTCCGGATATTTTTTAAACATCCCGGCTCCTGAGCAGGGGGCATCAACCAGCACCTTATCAAAGACTGACAACAGATTGACACATAAATCCGCCACCTTATTGTTGGTGATCAGATAATTATCACAGCCAAAACGTTCGATATT
>JARKSP010000116.1 GCA_029974225.1 Erysipelotrichaceae bacterium | reverse complement strand
AAAACTGTTTAATATCGCTACCTCCTGCTCGGTCAGACAGTCGTTGTAGACCACTACTCCATCAGCTCTGGATTTGACAATATTATCAATTATTTCACTCATCTCACTAATACTGCTGCTAGTTGTATGCATAGCAATATTATATTTATAAATCTTGGCTACATCCAACAATCCGTTAATCATCTTACCCATATACAAGAAACTTGAATCTGGAATAACCAAAGCGATTGTGGTCGTCTTTTTTAAAGCCAGACCCTGAGCTACTGCATTAGGACGATACCCCAATTTAACAATAGCCTCTTCAACCCTTTTTCTTGTCTCTTCTTTTACCAGCGATGAATCGTTAATGACACGAGAAACCGTAGCTAATGATACACCAGCTTCGTGAGCTACTGAATAAATAGTTACCTTTTTCTTTCCATCATTAAACGCGCTCATACACTATTCTTCCTGTTTTTCTTCTTCTACTGCTTCGTCTTCTTTTTTGATTGATTCTTTGATTGATTCAAAAACATTTTCAATCGCTTCTTTAGCTCCGACAACTGTATCTCTTACCTTAGGATCACGAATGAACTCCTGATATTTGCCACTGACAAAATCTGAAGCTTCTTTTGCTTTTTCGCTAACAGTGTCAACGGTTTTCTTTAATCCTTCATTTTCCATAGCTTTGTTGTAGTATTCAGTTGCTTTTTCACTAACCTGAGTAGCTACATTCGAAACAGCTTCTTTTGCTTTTGCAAGTTTTTCTGATTGTTTGTTTTCTTCTCTGAATTCTTCAAACTTTGCTTTTGCTTTGACAGACAGTTCGTTTGCCTTATCAGCAAATTCGTCAAGATAATTTTTTAATGACTCTTTGTTTAGATCAATGTCATTCAGTCCAGCCATCAGTTTAGCAAATGATTCTTTGATTCCTTCTTTAACATCTTCAATAGCTTTTTTGACATTTTCAACTACTTCATCAAAACCTTCATCTTTGACTTCTTCAGCGACTTCTTCGACGCTTTCTTCGACGTGCTCTTCAACACATTCTGTAACTTTATTTTCTTCCATTTTGTTCCTCACTTTCTTTCTGATCAGAAATTTTTGTTTTCTTACCTGCAGACTCTTTAACTTTCTTTTCAACTTTATCTAAAAAAGATAGAGTCAGGTTTTTTATTAATTCGTATTCCCTGGTCCAGCCAACGATAATCTTCTTAACTGTTTTTTCCAGTGAATATCTTACCGCTTCCACAGACATGGATACGTTATTAACTGTTTTTGATGTTACACCAAAATCTTCAACATATTTGTTTGTCATTTCAATGGTTTTATTTAACCCATCGATGGCATTATTAGCATTTGTTACTGTTGCATCAACATTTGTCAGGGTGCTTTCTACTCTTTTTATTAACTTAACCGCTTTTAAACCAACTACACTCAAAATAACTAGCGCAATAGTTCCTGCAAATGGCAAAATATAACCAAAAATTTGTCCTAATAATTGTAAAAATTCCATAACTTATTACCTCTAAGTTTATTCTAACTTACTTTGAAAACTTTTTCAATAAATTACTTGATTATTGAAACCATTTCATTTATTTACCCTTTTTGTCCATAATCAGCGGTTTTATCGATTTGTAAAGCTTACCGCCAACCGTAGTGCCATAAACCTTGACAATCGCATTATTAAGCCCCTGCTTGGTCTTATATTTTAGAATGCAATCTGTCAGCAATTTGGCCTGTTCAGTATCTTCCACCAGTCCTTTAACCTGAGTGAACATATTCTTATACTTCTGTTTCTGGTTCAGCTTGGTAATATCGGCAGCCAGAATCACATTATAGTTTTTCTTGCGCCAGAAACTGACTAACGGACCAAATCCGGCATCATTGGAAACGATAACATACTCTCGGGTATTATCTTCTTTCAGTAAATAGCCCAGATAGCCTGCCAGCTGGAAGTCTAAGGCATTTTTATGGCCGACTTCTATTTTAATTGTTTTGATATCAGCTTTAGATTCAATCATCTTTTTATGCACCGCAAATGAAATCTTATCCACATTTACGCTATAGAAAATATAAACAGTGTCATTTTCCGCTAATTCGTCAATGCCACACAAGCCATCACTCTTTACATTTTCAAAATCTACTAAATATACTGTCATTCTTCACCTCTATAAACTAATTGTTGGCCGCCGTATTTTCTGACTTTCAAAATATGACAGCAGCCTTCTCCAAAGACTTTTTCTATTTCCCTTTTATAGTCATTTACGAATTCATCTTTTACAAAAGCCTGAATAGTACCGGCAAATCCACCGCCATGTACGCGACAGACCCCGTTGTTCTGCAGAATATTCTCCGAATACATCAGAGCTATTGATACTGATTGACTGGTATAATCATGAGTGGAATAGACATTCTGCAAATATTTAAAAGATGAATCTCCAGACTGTTTCACTACCTCTAAAAATGTATTGAAATCACTGTTTTCTAAAGCATTAAAAGCTTTTTCCACTCTGTCATTTTCATAGATAACATGCAGCGTTCTAATCAGAGCTCTATCTCCGCATTTCTCTCTTATTTCATCAATGTTTTCCAGGATTTCCTGGGCTGTCACTTCTCGGGCCAGGGTTTTGCCCAAAACCTTGCTGACACTTCTCATCTCATTGGGAATAGCAGCATAATCGTCAGTCAGATGAGCATGCGAGCCTTTAGAATCCACTATGCAGAGACTATAACCAGATCTGGCAAAATCAGCCTTTACCTTTTTTACTACCGGCGAAGAATTATCTTTAAAGTCAATATAGATCAGGTTGCCCAGCGAACAGGCCATCTGATCCATCAGACCGCACGGTTTGCCAAAGTAAACATTTTCGGCATACTGACCAGCCTTGGCAATAACAACCGGATCAATACCGCCCTTGTTAAACAGACCTGAAACAATATAGCCGACCATCGTTTCAAAAGCAGCACTGGAGCTTAATCCTGAACCCACCGCTACATCACTGGTCATAAAGGCATTAAAGCCCTCAATATGAAATAATTCATCAGCCAGTCTTTTTAAAACACCTTTAACTAAAGATCTGGTCGATCTTTTTTCTTCCTCTTTAAAAGCTAAGTCAGTTATTGAAATACCATTGCATTTACGATTGTCACTGGTTATATTGACAAGGTTGCTATTATTTGGTGCCACAACCGCGATAATGTCAATATTTACTGCACAGGCCAGGACTTTTCCGTTCTGATGGTCGGTATGATTACCTGAAACTTCGCTTCTTCCCGGCACGGAAAACAGACTTACATCATCTTCGCCATATAAACTTTCGAACTTCTCTATGGCACTGATATATCTTTTTCTCTGATATTCAATCTGAGATTTATCCTGATATAAATCAATCAGCATGTAATCAAAGCTTTTCATTTTTATTCGCTGTTTCAGGATACTAGACTTCATAAAAACTCACCCCCATTTTAATCAATACTATCTATTTCTATCTTCTCTATGACATTTATCTGGCCATCATTGTAATATTCAATTTTATAAGTCTGGTCAATTTCCATGAACGGTGTGACCGATAAATCTACACTGGCTTTAATACTGTATTTCTCATCACTTTCACTGACAATGTAATAGTAGGTGTTTCCATCAACAACAACACTGTTAAGATGTTTAATAGTGATAACACCGGCAGTAAGCTCATGTGGTTTTTCGCTTGAAATACCCATCATTTTCAGATATTGCTCAGCAGCATATTTAATACCTAGAGATGCATCAGTCACCGATACCTTCTGATAGTTGATTACATCAACAAAAGCATACATCTTAACCAGACCGGCACTGTCTTTTAATGATAACAGATATGTCGGTCTGCCATTGAGATTGATCAGCAGTGGAAAGGTGGTGGTGTACTGTTTTTCCTGAACCTGTCCGGTAGCGGAGTCCATAGCACTGTATTCTTCAGCCCCTGGGACATCATAAAACCTGGCTTCATGAGTTCTTAAATTGACCAGAACAAATCCGATATTACTTTCATCTGATGAAATTGAGGTAATTCCGGTATACATATAGACATCATCGTCCATGGTTATATAGGTATAGCCATCAGTGGTCTGAACAACATTCTTCTGAGCAAACAGACTGTTTATATAACCATTCTGATACATTCCCCAGGAATCAATTTCTTCAATAACCAGACGGGCATCAAATACCTCGTCAACCCAAACCGGGATATCGTTTACCTTATATCTGTGGGTTTCACCCGTAATCGCATTGACCGCAATAATTCCACTTACCTCTTTCTTCAGATTAACCCAGGTATATCTTACTGTCTGAACTATCCAGTAAGGCACTCCCTGTTCGTCAACTTCAAAAGAGATATCGCCAAAGTTGGTGAAAGGATAGCTGAATCTCAAATGCCTTTTCAGATTATGAAAAAAGTAGGCACTTGGCAGATATTTTAAACCATCTTCGGTTTTTACCAAAGTAGCTTCTCCAGTAGTGCAGTCAACCAGTATATAGCCAGCGGTACCCTTCTGATTAGCCAGGTATTTAAAAAATCCGTTATGCTCTAATGGGGTTGCACGAACAATCTTATCGTTATAGTTAATCAGAGAATATTCATCACTGACTGAAAACTGTGATACCAGTTCAGGAATCTGACCTACCACTCTGTCACCGACTTTGCGGGCAGAATCTTTATCCAGCAGCGGTAAATTGTTGAAATCAACTTCTTTAATATCATCCTTGAATGAACCGTTTACAATCTGTATTCTGTTTTTGTACATCTTAGATGAAAACATCGGTGAAAAAATAACTGTACCTAATAGGTAAACTATCACTAAACCTCCAACAATAAGAGTTGGATACAAGGCTTTGCCTTTATTGAAGCCTTTACTGATAGTTTTGGTCTGAAATACAATAAACACCGGTCCAAACAATGCTGGCAGAAAGAACATCCAGAAACCGATATTTGTCGGATTGATTGGTGGTAAAAGGAAATAATATGCTATAGCCCAGCCAATAATCCATAAAATCAATGTGTAAAATTTAAATTTTTTAAACATTTTTACACCTCCTGTTTATAAATATATTATATACATATATTAGCATTTTTTATCATATCGTTTGTATATGACTTATATCTTTTTTATTGGCCTTAATTTATTGTTTTTAACAGTTCTTCACTTCTGGACCAGTATTTTTGTCCCCAGTTGTCAAAATCGTATTGTGACATATAAGCATTGCACTCATAATCCACATAATAAAGTCTTTCATTCTTTAAAATAAAATTGCTGGGATAATAATCAATATTGATATTGTTGTCTTTCAGATAATCAGCAATCGTTTTTATGCTTCTTAATTCGGCAGAAATATCTTCATCAGCAAGTATTTTTTCCAGTACCGTTTTGCCTTCAATATATTCCTTGATGATAATTTCATTTTCTTTATCAACCTCCAGCAATTTAGGCATAACAATATTTAAGGCGGAAAGTCTTCGATAATCGTTCAGTTCGCTTTCCATTTTATTGTAAAAGGTGTAGTATTCACAGGGCTCATGATGAATCTTTTTCAAGGTGTAGACAGAACCCTGATAACTGACCAGATAGGAATATCCACCCTTACCTTTTCCCAGCAGTTTTATAATTTCATACTCTTTATTATTCACTTTCATAATAACTGATACTTCACCTTGCGGATATAGTTTCTGACATCAATGTCACTAGGGCAGTCATAACTGCAGATTCCACACTCGACACACTGTAATACATTGTATTCCAGAGCTTTTCGAAGGTTATTTTCCCGACAGAAGTTAAGCAGTCGCAAAACATCCAGTTTCAGATAGCAGCCATCATTGCAGATGGTGCATCCCTGCTGACAAGGCTGTTCAACAATACTCCTCCTTTTTAAAACAGTAATTCCATTATACGGACCGGCAATCGGAAAATCAGCACTTTCCATTTTAGCTCCCATCAGTGAACCGCCACACAGAATATCAACCTCATCAGGACCATATTCTAATACGTCATTAATTACTTCACTGACCATAGTTCCTATTCTAACTTTGACAATAGAACTTTCAGAGATACCGTCACCAGCTACAGTGACTATCTTTTCAATAAGTGGCAAACCGCTCTTAAAAATCTGACTGATGGCGATAGCGCTGGAAACATTGTTTACTATCACTCCACATTCAGTAGTATAGACATCAAAATCCCTTTTAGTGATTCGGTTGGTTAAAACCTTTTCCCAGCCAGCCGGATAGTTATCAGCACTTTCATATATTTCAATATGACTGTACTTTTCAGCAGCATTAATCTTCTCTCTGACCAGCTCAATCTGATCTTTAAAAGTTTCCTTTAACGCTATTACCACTCTTCTGGCCCGAGCCATCTTCTGCAGAATCAGGGCTCCCTGCATTAAATCCGCAGTATGCTCTAAAACATTGGCATAATCACTGCTTAAATAGCCTTCACATTCTATACCGTTGATGATCAGTGTATCGATGTTTTTACTTAGGTACTTGCCATAAAGAGCAAAACCGGCTCCCGATAATCCTACCAGACCGGAGATTCTGGCTTTTTCAATCAGCTCTTCACTATCGGAACAATTAAAATCAAAAGGTTCAAAAAGAAGCTGTTTTTCATCTTTAAAGTCATTTTCAACAACTACATGCAAGACCTTTTTATTGGTGCAGTACTCCAGTATCTTAAAGTCCGTAACCACTCCTGAAACACTGCTGTAGAAAGGGACATAGACCTCTTCATCACAGTAACCTAGAAGTGAGCCTACTTTTACCTTGTCACCAATATTGACTGTTAGAAATGATTTTATTGACTGATTGGTTGCCAAAGGAAAAACCATCTCAAAAGAAGGTTTAATCTCTTTCAGATATCCTGGATATTCAACCTTTTTCTCTTTTAAGATGGTATAACCTTTAAACACAGATTACTCTTTTCCTAATAATTTGAACATGTTTTTCTTATATACTTCAACCCCTGGCTGATTGAATGGATTAACATCTAACATTAATACCGTCATCGCACAGGCAATAAAGAAGAAATAAATCATATAACCATAGCTGAATTCACTGCTGTCTTTCAGGTGAATAACCAGATTTGGCACTTCTCCTTCTTCAACATGGGCAGCCAGTGTTCCTTCAAAAGCCATATTGTTGACCCAGTTGACACTTTTACCAGCTAAATAGTTCATTTTATCCAAATCTTCCCTACAAGCCGGGAAAACTACATCAACAGCCGGATTTTCCAGCACCATTACTGTTTCATAGAAACACTTGTAGCCTTCCTGGATAAACTGACCCATAGAATGCAGGTCAGTGGTGAAGTTTACTGAAGCAGGGACAATACCCTTTCCTTCTTTTCCTTCTGATTCACCATACAGCTGTTTCCACCATTCAGCAATCATTGCCAGATGAGGTTCATAGGTGACAAAAAACTCTACTGATTTCCCCTGTTTTTCTAGCATTCTTCTCAGTACTGCATACTGATAAGCGGTGTTCTTATTTAAATCACTGACTGAAAAATCTTCTCTTGCCTTCTGACAGCCAGCCATCAGTTTATCAATGTCCAGACCTGCTGCCGCAATTGGAAGCAGCCCAACAGCGGTAAATACTGAATAACGGCCACCGATATCATCAGGAATGACAAACATTCTGTAACCCTTAACCTTTGCCAGATTGTTCAGTGTCCCCTTATTTTTATCGGTAGTTGCGATAATTCTTTTCTTGCTTTCTTCTAAACCGTAGACTTCTTCAACATACTGCTGATAGATTCGGAAAGCAATTGCTGTTTCAGTAGTTGAACCTGATTTAGAAATAACATTCAGGTAAACGCTTTTTCCTTTAATATGGTCTAAAACCTGCTGGATGTAAGTTGCCGAAACAGTATTACCGACATAGATGATTTCTAATTTATCCCCGTCGTAGAGACCTTTCATCATTTCGATAGCACTTCTTGCTCCCAGATAAGAGCCGCCAATGCCACAGACCAGAAGTACATCAGCCTTTTCTCTGATTTCTTTAGCGACTTCCTTTACTCGTCTAAACTCTTCCCTGTCATAATTGACCGGCCAGTCGACCCATCCCAAATAGTCATTTCCTTTAGCCGTTTTATTAATGATAGTCTGGTGAATCGCATCAACTCTGGCCTGATAATCATTAATATTCTCTTTTAATAAAGCATGTGAATAATCTAATCTAATCATAACTTCTCCTTTAATGTATCTTTAATCCAGACAGGAAGTTTTTCCTGTAACGATTTGAACCCGATCTTTTCAATATTAGCGATATCCTTTTTGGTCGGAATAGCATATTTTCTGTTTGTCTGGATAGCCTTCAGCGACAGTCTTAATTGCCCAAACTTGTCTATATCGATAATTTTGACTACCACTTTTTCTCCTTTGTTAAAAAAATATGACACATCGTTTATGTAGTATTCACTAATTTCAGATATGTGGATCAGACCGGAAGTTTCCTCATCAACTTTGACAAAAGCGCCATATGGTTTAATTCCTGTAATCGTTCCCTGTACTACCTGTCCTATTTTATACATTCTATTTCCTCTTTTAACATTATAACATACAATTATGATAATTGTATTTTGTCAAACAAAATAATATAATGATGGGGGTGATTTAATGAATAAATACTATGTGGCAATTGCAGCTACTGCTGCCTGTGTCTTAGCACAGCTGTTAAAACCGATAGGACATTATCTGATTCATGGCGAATGGATTGGAAAACTGGTTTTCGCTAATGGTGACATGCCATCAAGTCATGCAGCTTTGGTTACATCTTTAACTTTATCAATTGGTCTTACTGATGGTTTTGACACTAATACTTTTTATATTGCCTTGTGTTTTGCAGTTATCATCTGTTACGATGCAGCCAATGTCAGATTCTATGCCGGGCAGAATATCTCAGTTACACAAAAACTGGTTGATGACTTAAAAGAATTATATGGCGCTACTATTGATTTTAATGATCCGATTTATCTTAACAAGATGAAAGCCGTCTTAGGGCACACTTATTTTGAAGTTGCCGGTGGTGTTGTGCTGGGATTATTAGTTTCATATCTCTTATTTATCTGGTTTGGAGGTGCAATCTAATGGAAACCGTAGAAAAAATTAAAAAAGTTATTGAAGGCATCAGACCATACATTCAGGCTGATGGTGGTGATTTACAGTTTGTTGACTTTGTTGACGGTGTAGTCAGAATTGAAATGCTGGGAGCCTGTGCTGGCTGTCCGATGAGACAATTAACTTTAAATCGAAGCATAAAAAACAGAATTATGCTGGAAATTGAAGAAGTTCAGGATGTAGTACTGGCCGCAGAACACTATAATGAAGATTACAGCGTTCTCTTTGATTTTGATAACGATTAATTAGAGGGACCTGGTTCTCTCTTTTTTGAATACAGGCTATCGACAAAAGCTGTAATATTGACTGTCCACAGAAAGTATCTTATATTTTAACCATTGCACATACAGGTGCAAAAAGGAGTTGTATGTTTGGTTATTTAATCGCAAATATTGACATATTAACGAAAGAAGAAAAGAAACAGTACAAGAGTTTTTATTGCGGACTCTGCAATCGACTGAAGAATCAATATGGATTAATTGGCGTTTCTACCCTGACATATGATCTAACCTTTGTCACCATGCTGCTGACTGATGTCTATCAGCCGGTTAATGAAGTAATTGAAGAAAGATGTATTGTTCATCCGATAAAAAAGCATCTGGCTGTTTATAACAGCTACAGTGAATATGCAGCCAGTATGAATATCTACCTCAGCTATTACAAGCATCTTGATGATGTCAATGATGACAATTCTTTAAGAGCTAAAATCAAAGCTGATAAACTGCAGAGATTTCTACAGCAGATAGAACAGCAGTTTCCGACTCAGACTGCCATAATCAGGGATAATCTGAATTTTATTAGTAGCATCGAAAAAGAAAATATCCTGAATCCCGATCTGGGAAGCAAAGCCTTTGGCAATATAATGGCCTGTCTGTTAGATAAAGAAGGCAATAACGAAAACCTTCATGGCTGCGGTTATCATCTGGGAAGGTTTATCTATGTCGTTGATGCAGTTATTGATTTTAAAAAAGATTTGAGAAAAGAAGTCTATAATCCACTGGTGGCATTGGAAAACTATGATCACCAGGAGATGCTGATGTCAATTATGGATGATTGTGACAGTTACTACAGTAAACTGCAGTTAAGTGAAAATAAAAACATCCTGGATAATATTATCTATTCAGGCATCTGGTCTCAATATCAGCTACAGAGAAAGAGACAGGAAAAAGGAGCAAAAAAATGAAAGATCCCTACCAGGTATTAGGCATCGGCAGAAATGCTACTGATGAAGAGATAAATAAGGCTTATCGTGCCTTAGCCAAAAAATATCATCCCGATTTAAATCCCAATGATCCGTATGCAGCCGAAAAAATCAAAGAGATTAATGTTGCCTACGATATGATTAAAAGCGGCAAAGCCTATCAGTATCAGCAGCAGTCATACAGTAGCTCCAACAGTCGCAGCTATCAGCAGTATGGTCCTTTTACTTTCTACGACTTTTCTGACTTTTTCACTCGCCAGCAGAGTGCTTCCTATGATGATTATGATGTTGCGGAAAACTTTCTCAGGAACGGACAATATCAGCAGGCTCTTAATGTCTTAAAAGATATTCCGGTTAAAAACGCCCGCTGGTACTATTTAAGTGCTATTGCCCATTATAATATCGGCAATACGATTACTGCTAATGAACACATTGAAAAAGCCTGCCAGTATGAGCCAAATAACATGACCTATCAGCAGACAAGAGAGATAATCAGATCTAATAGAAGCAGTTACCGACGTTCATATTCGAGCTATTCGCAACCATATTCCAGCAACAGATTATGTCTCTCATACATTCTGATGCAGTTATTCTGCATCTTCTGCGGCGGGGGAAGATTCTGTTACTTTCTGCCCTGTTTCTTCTGTTAATGAAAGGAGTTTGAAATGGATAACCTGAAATACTTTTGGAACAAACTGAAATATAACATTTCCAGCTTAATGCACCGACTGCTGGCTGGCAGATACGGTATCGACCATCTCTACAGATTTTTAACAGTCATCGTTTATATCCTGTTATTTATTCAGATTATTTTTAAGGTGAGGCACCTGTATCTGCTTACCATGATAATTCTGTTCTACAGTTTTTTTCGCGCCTTTTCTAAAAACCATCAGGCCAGACACAAAGAAAACCAGCTTTTTCTACAGTATCAGAGAAAATTCAGCAGCTGGTTTAATCTGCAGATCAGAAAGCTTAAAGAACGAAAAGGTTATCGCTTTAAAGTCTGTCCCCATTGTAAACAGAACCTGCGAGTTAAAAACATCAAGGGCAGACATACTGTCAGATGTCCAAAATGTCATAATAGTTTTGAGGTAAGAATCTAACCCCGGAGAGAAATAGCTTCTCTCTTTTTATTTTAATCTTTTGAAATTTAAAAAGAATGCTTTCAGGCATTCTTCTCTTCACTTATCAGACGGCAGACCTTATAAATATCACCGCAGCCCATCGTTATAACCAGATCGCCTTCGTGATAGTTTTCCAGAATATAGTCTTTTATTTTTTCAAAACCATCAATGATGATGCTGTTTTTTAATTCCTTCTGTAAATCTTCAGAATAGATACCATAGGTATTCACTTCCCTTGAACCCATAATCGGGGTCAGAATAATCTCGTCAGCAATAGATAAGGCTTTAACAAACTCATCTTTTAACATTTTGGTTCGAGAAAAAGTGAATGGCTGAAAAACCACAATTACTCTGTTAAAATCCAGCTGTTTGGCTGATGTTAAAGTCGCTTCAATTTCCGTTGGGTGATGACCATAGTCATCGGCCAGAACAAACCCATAATTTCCGATTATTTCAAACCTTCTTCCGGCTCCGGTAAACTGAGCAATACTATCAGCTATCTTAGCTACCGGTACTCCCAGATGATGACAGACACTGAAAGCGGCCAAGGCATTGTAGATATTATGCCTGCCGGGAATATGATTAGCCACGGAAGTTAAGACTTCCCCTCTGTAACAGACTTCAAAATCAAAACCGTCTTTATCATTGACCACATTTATCGGATAGTAGTCATTGTTTTCATTAAAGCCGAAAGTAAAAACTTCATTATCAGTATTCTCAACGGCCTTTAAAGCTAATCGGTCATCACCGTTAACAAACACTCTTGAAGCCATGCTGATAAACTTGCTGTAGGATAGAACCATATTATCCATCGTTTTAAAATAGTCCAGATGGTCATTATCAATATTTAATAATACTGCGATATCTGGTGATAATTTTAAGAAAGTGTCAACAAACTCACAGGATTCTACTACAAAAATATCTGAATCTCCAGTCACCCCATAATGGTTAATCAAAGGAAGTTTCCCTCCGATAACCGCATTGGGACTGAAATCAGCCTGAATCAGGATTTGAGTAATTAAACTGGTTACGGTGGTTTTACCATGGGTTCCGCTTACACCGATGACATTATTAAACAGTCTGGTCAATGCTCCCAGCACCAGACTTCTTTCCATAATCGGAATGTTTCTGTTTATCGCTTCTATCAGCTCGACATTATCCTTGGAAATAGCAGCTGAGTAGATTACCAGCTCGGCATCACCAACGTTTTCAGCATTATGGCCCAGATAAACCTTAGCGAACTTTCTGACCAGTTTTAAAGGGTCTGACTCGTTATTGTCCGAGCCTGTTATTGAATATCCTTTGGAGTGCAGAATCTCCGCCAGAGGGCACATACCGCTTCCACCGATACCGATCATATGAACTTTCTTAACATTAAACAGTATTTGATCTTCTTTAAAATATTTTTTCATCATTTCACCCTCTTCCTTTACATTATAATGTTTTTTTACCCTAAATGGTACATTTCATATATAATTTAGGTATGAATTACCCACTGAGTGAAAAAATTACCTATATCATCAAAACACTTAATGATCATGGTTTTGAAGCTAATATCGTTGGCGGATGTGTCAGAGACATTCTTTTAAAGCGTCATCCCAGTGATTTTGATATCAATACCGATGCTACTCCCGCTCAGGTTCTGGAAGTGTTTAAAAATCACAGAATCTATAAAACCGGCTTAAAGCACGGAACGGTCTCACTGGTGCTGAACAATGAAACCTTTGAAATAACCTCTTATCGAACTGATGGTGAATATACTGATTTTCGTCATCCGGAAAAGGTTGAATTCTCTTCCGATTTACGAGATGACCTGGCCAGAAGGGACTTTACTATCAACGCCATTGCCTATAACAGTAAAGATGGACTGCTGGATTTTCATCACGGCTATGAAGATTTAAAAAATAAGATAATCCGCTGTGTCGGTGATCCTGAGATCCGTTTGAAAGAGGATGCCTTAAGAATTCTTAGAGCGATAAGATTTGCCTGCACCCTTAACTTTAAAATTGAGGAAGAAACCAGAAAGGTCATCTTTAAGAAAAAGCATCTGCTGTTAAACATTGCGATTGAAAGAATCTATATTGAACTGCTTAAAACTCTGACTGGCAAATATGTGGCTGATAATCTGCCACTTTACAAAGAGATTATTGAAGTGTTTATCCCAGAATTCAGATATGTTGCCAGATACAGATTTGTGGAGAGTCTAAACCATCTCTCTAAAGAAAAAAAGGATAAATCAGTCATCCTGGCTATCTTTTTACAGGCTGCCGAAGGTTATCAGAACATCTTAAAAAGACTTAAAGTCGATAATAAGACCTATCAGGAAGTATCATTACTGATTGAAAATTACTATCAGTTTATTGAAGCCGATGATATCGCCATTCGCTTCAATCTGCACAGGATGGGCAAAGAGATGTTTGCCAAACTGCTTAAATTTCAATATTTAACCGGACAGATCGATAAAGCCTATTATGATATATGTCTTTCAATCTTAAAGTATATTGAGGTAAATAAGCTTCCCTATCAGTTAAAAGATCTCTCAGTTGATGGAAATGACATCCAAAGTCTTGGTTATGAAGGTAAAGAGATTGCTCAGCAGTTAAACAGACTTTTATCTTTGGTGATAAAATATAAGCTGAAAAATACCAAAGAGGATTTAATGAAATATTTAAAAAACAGCATAAACAAAAGGAGTCGGCTATGATAATACAGTGGCGCATTAAAGTTCCAGGAAACATTGGTGAAATCAGAAAAAGATTCATTGATATCTATAACTGGCATTATTATGTGGAAAGTCTCAAGAAAGAAACTTTTAAGGTTAACTGGGATTTCGAAGATAAAGGTATCCAGGCCAGAATCACAGGAACTCCGGAATATGTAGAAATTTCCGGTGTACTGTTTTTTGAAGATTCAATGGTTGCCTGTCGCAGTCTAACCTTAGGCGAAGTTGAAAAAGGTATTATTGAAAAGACTAATTTAATGGTGAATGAATTAAACAGGCATTATCTTAAGAAAGAGGTCTTTGATGGTCTGATACCTAAATTAGAATATATCACCGTCAAAGACCTGGAAAACAGCTGGTGGGTTAATAATTGAATCGATTTAGATCAGACACTTAAAAACCAAATCATTACTTTATGACTTGGTTTATTTTAAATAATACTATTATCAGTCAAACAGAAGCAGAAGTAATGAACTTCTGTTTTAATCGAACAGACTGATGTTTTCAAATGAAGCCGTGTTTTCAACTGGTTTTGCAGCTTTTTCTATCTCATCAAAGGCTACTTTCGCCTCATTTAAAGCTTTATTTACTCTTTCAGCATCAAATAAGGTAGCACTTTCAACTGATTTTTCTTCATTCTTTAACTTGGTATACAAAGGTTTTGGCGGTTCAACTGCTTCTTCTTCAGGAAGAACGGTTTCCTCTTTCTTTTCCGCTGGCGCTATTTCACTGATAAAATCGCTGGTAGTCATACTGGCAATCTTTTCATCTACCTCATCAACAGTATTTTCTATAATTCTGTCTCGCCCGAAAATTGGCGAAAATACTGTACCGATGACACTTTTTTTTGGTTTTTCACTATCATACTCCAGATTGTTGATTGATATTGCATAGCTGTCTTTGTCACTGCCAAAAATTGGGGAAATAACTTTTTGAGGAATATATGCTGATTTAGCCTTTTCTTCTTTCTTTTCAACCTTCGCTTCAGCAGCGTTACTCTTCGTACTGTTAAAATCAACAAACATTGAAGGTTTTTTTGTTTCTTTGATTTCTGCCTTAACTTCACTCGGTTTTAAGGAAATCGTCTTTTCAGGTAATTTCTCATTTGTTTTTGGCTGATTTTCAGTGGCTGCGATTACATCGTCAATCTCATTTGCTAAATCTTCTTGAATTTCGACATAATTATCCACAACAGCATCAAGTCTTGAAGAAACGTTTTTATCAACCTTGTTTTCGATAACTTTTTCGTTTCCATCCTCATCAACTTCAACTTCCACAAATAAGAAATCGCGAAATTTCTTTTTTATTTTTTCAAACATTCCTGCCATAATTATTCACCCTCTTCTAAATTGTTCTGGTTTGGATCAAACTGCTCATCATTTTCTTCTTCACCTGGTTCTACCGCTTCATTTTCTGTCAAATCTATTATAATAAATGTTTTGTCGTCTTTCCAGTCGTCGATATAGTCAACGAAATAACCGGTTTCTGGAACAACACTCTCAAATAAAGTGATAATGCTTGTTGTATATGATACCAGGGTATCCGAAGCATAGTCTAGGATCAGTTTTTTCTTTTCCACTTTGCAGCTTCTTAGCAGTATCAGCATATCATGTACAGTGTTGGAACATCCGCCTTTATTAGCTAAGGAAATAAAGATAAACTCTGAAGTCTGAATCAGGATAAAGTAGCCATCTTTGGTTTCCGAAACCGATATATCAAATAACACTGTCTCATTGGAGCTGTTTAAATATCTTCCGCTTCTGGTAAACAAAGGATTTTTAACTGAACCAATATTTCTTAAACTATCGACACCGCCAACAATAATTGCATCATTGACAATAGCTGTAATATCTAAAGACAGCGAGGCAATGTTGCCATCAATGTTAAACTTGTTGGAGATTTCATCACCATCTATTTTACCAATACTCTTTGGCAGATAGTAGGAATAATATGTTTTGGTACAGTTGTTGTAGTTATAGTCTTCAATTGTGGCATTTATAGCACTTTCCACAGCCTCATCCAAGTCATTATAAAAGGTTTTTGCATCCGAGACGCAACCAGTTAAAACTAGTAAAATCAAAACTACTGTCAAAATCTTTTTAATCATTACTTTCTCCATTAGGCACCTGGAAGATGACTCGATAGATTGGCTGTCCCAACTGCATAAAGCTGTTTTCATATTCGGTTATGACATCTTCATCATGAATCTCTCTTCTAAAATCAACACTGACGTCTTTCAATGACCAGCCGTTTTCAGCAAAATTAACTAAAGAATATTCAAAAAGCCTGGCATTGTCGGTTTTCATAATAATGCACCCCTCCTGTTTCAGCACTTTTCTATATCTGTCTAAAAATGAACCATAGGTCAGTCTTCTTTTGGTGTGCGCTTTTTTAGGCCAGGGATCGGAAAAGTTCAAATGTATTCTATCCACCTCGCCAGCCTCAAACCATAAATCAATTTCATCAGCATCATCAACTATGAACTTCATATTTTCTCTGGTACAGTCGATGCTCTTTTTTAAAGCCATGGCTGCAGCATCAATATTCTTTTCAACAGCAATCCATAATTCAGCAGGATTTTTAGCAGCCATGCCAATCCAGTAATCACCTTTGCCGGCTCCTATTTCAACCACAGTTGTATCATAGCCAAATGTCTTCCAGCTTCCTTTTAAGGATGAAGGATTACTGATAACACAATCTTTTCTATTTCCAATCATATCTTTAGCCCATGGTTTTTTTCTCATTCTCATAAACTATCACCTAGACTATTGTACCACATTTTACCCAGGCGGATACGATTCTGCTTTTTTGTCAATCAGATTTCAGTAGATATGACTGACACTTATATTTTAAGAGAAAACACAGCTTTATTCAACAAATTAATTAGAGGACTGAATAATCAGTCCCCAGTAATGTTATTTTTCAGTTTTGGCCGGTTTTTTCCTTTTGCCGCCATCTCTTCGACCGGTAAAGATTTTATTGTTGGAATAATCTCTAATCTGTTCCTTAAAATTTTCAGGTTTATCCAGCAGTTCCTTGATAGAGGCACTAACCTTGCCGCCCTCATCAATTGCCTTAACAACTACCTTAATCTTATCGTTCATCTTATAAAGACTTGAAGGCTTATCTACTCTTTCCCATCTTAAATCCGAAACATGAACCAAGGCATCTGTACCTGGAAACAGTTCCACGAAAATACCATATGATTCAATTCGGTTGATAACTGCTTCTTCATAGATTTCACCAACTTTAGCAACCCTGGTAATATCTTCAATCATTCTTAAAGCAATATCAATGCTTTCCTGATCTGTATGATAGATCAGTACTCTGCCTTCATCAGAAATATCAATCTTGGTACCATTGCTGGCATCGATAATCTGATTGATGGTTTTTCCGCCAGTACCGATAACGTCTCTGATTTTGTCCACCGGAATTTCCAGCATTGCAATCTTCAGGGCGTATTTTGAGACGTTTTCTCTTGGTTTGGCAATTGTCTTATCCATAACATCTAAAATCTGTAATCGGGCTTCTTTAGCCTGAGCCATCGCCTGAGCCAGTACTTCTCTGCTTAATCCCTGAACCTTTATATCCATCTGTAAAGCTGTGATACCATCTCTGGTACCGGCAACTTTAAAGTCCATATCGCCAAAGTGGTCTTCCATACCCTGAATATCGGTCAGAATCGAATAGTTTTTGCCATCTTCCACCAGTCCCATCGCAATTCCGGCTACTGGTGCTTTAATTGGAACACCAGCTGCCATCAGTGACAGTGAGCCGGCACAGATAGATGCCTGTGAAGAAGAACCATTTGATTCCAATACTTCAGCTACTGTTCTGATCGCATATGGGAATTCATCTTCTGATGGAAGTACATATTTCAGAGCTCTTTCTCCCAGGGCACCGTGACCGATTTCTCTTCTTCCAGGTGAACCCATTCGGCCAACCTCACCAACCGAATAAGGCGGGAAGTTATAATGATGCATGAAACGTTTTTCCTCTACTTCGGTCAGATCATCAATAATCTGATTATCACCTAAAGCGCCTAAGGTAGTTGCTGATAATACCTGAGTCTGTCCTCTGGTAAATAATCCTGAACCATGCACTCTTGGCAGAATATCAATCTGAGCATCCAATGGTCTGATTTCATTTAATGCTCTGCCATCAGGTCTTACTTTTTCTTCGACTATCAGTCTTCTTACCTCATCAGAAACAATTTTGTCACAGACTTCACTGACCATCCTTAGAGTCACACTTTTTTCTGCTTCTGTTTCATATACCCTATTGTCAAAATACTCAACTGTCTCACTGGTTAAAGCATCAATTGTCTGATAGCATTCCAGTTTTTCTTTAATTGAAACTGCAGCCTTTAATCTGGCAGCAACATAATCATATACTTCCTGTTTTAACGGAGCAGGAATCTCATACAATTCAACTTCAATTTTTGGTTTGCCAACGGCAGCTACAATTTTTTCCTGGAACTGACATAATTTCGCAATATGAGTCTGTCCAAATTCCAAAGCTTCAACCATCAGCTGTTCATTTACCTCTTTAGCACCGGCCTCAACCATCATGATGGCATCTTTTTTGCCAGCCATTGTCAGATGCAGTGTACTCTTTTCGGTTTCTTCAATCGTTGGATTTATAACAAACTGTCCATCAATATAACCGACAACCACACCGGCGATTGGTCCTTCAAACGGAATATCTGAAACTGATAATGCCAGTGAAGCGCCTAGCATGGCAGCCATTTCAGGTGAATTGTCATAATCACAGCTCATAGCCGTGTTGACTACCTGAACTTCATTTCTGAAACCCTCAGCGAATAACGGTCTAATCGGTCTGTCAATTAAACGTGCGGTTAATGTCGCATGCTCGCTTGGTCTTCCTTCTCTTCTTAAAAATCCTCCAGGAATTTTTCCAACAGAATACAGTTTTTCTTCAAAACTTACCGTTAACGGAAAGAAATCTGTATCTTTTGCCACATTAGATGCGCATGCTGTGGATAATATAACCGTATCTCCATATCTGACTAATACAGCACCTCGTGCCTGTTTGGCTAATTCCCCTGTTTCAACAGTAATCACTCTTCCGTTGAAATCCATACTAAATATTTGTTTAGCCATTACTTTTACCTCTCTTTTATAATTCAACTATATAATACTAACATAAATTGATTATTTTTTTAATAGCAATTAGTTTATAATAATAAAAGAAAGGTGATAACTATGAAAAAAAGCAAAACTCTTTCTATTTATCTGATAATTATGACAATGATATTTATCATAACTTTTTCATTTCTTATCCCTATTTTATTCAGACCTTTTTTCTATTGGCAGATCAGCACTTTAAATCTAGTCAAAAAAACCGGCTTTGATTATCAGACAATTAAAACCGCTTATGATGAAATAATGAACTTCTGCCTTGGACTTTCCAGCACTTTTTCAACTGGGGGTCTCAAATATTCAGTTAAAGGCTTCAATCATTTCCTTGAAGTTAGAAATCTTCTGGGGCTGAATGCCTTCCTTTTAATCTTCTCAACATTCAGTATTCTGATTGTTCCTTTTCTGTTTAAGAAAATCAATATTATTCCCTACCGCTTTAACGGCTACAGCAACAGTTACTATGCATCTTCAATTGTGCTGATATCTTTTATTACTATTTTCCTGCTAATGCTGCCTGACTTTACTCTGGCGCTTAATATATTTCATTACATCTTTTTTCCCGGCAACAAAAACTGGCTCTTCGACTATAAGAAGGATGAAATAATTCTAATATTTCCTGAGAAGTTCTTTTTGAATTATTCTGTTCTGATAGTTTTAATGATGACCGCTATCTGTCTGTATTTAATCTATCGGGACAAGAAAGCTTATTACAGCCAGAGATTTTTCACTTTTCTATAAATAAAGCTTGTCAAAAGATAAGTTTTTATCGCTATATTATAAAAATGCACATTTTTACAGCAGGAAACAATATTTCCATTTTCTTTTTAGTAAAGTTGTTTTATAATTGAGATGGATGAAAAAGTATAATCCTGTTGCAGAGCATAGCAACGGGATTAAATAATAATCTTATCGGTAAAAGGGGTATGCTTTTATTGTCATCTGAGGCAGAAATCGATATTAACTCATAAGAATATTGATAGAAAACATATAATAATACCAAATTTAATTAAAAATACAAAGTAATACATGGAAAAATGTTTTAATAACTAGATAAACAGAAGGGAGGTTAGTATGAAACCAAAAATTCAGGCCGTTTGTGGATTTGGAGTTGGATCTTCAATGATGTTGAAAATGAACATTGAGAAGATTGCGAAAGAACATGGGTACGATGTACATGTTTTTTGTGGAGATGTTGCTACCAGCACTGCTAATCAGTGTGATGTGATTTTCACCTCAAAAGATTTAGGAAATCGAATTGTTCAGCGTGCCACTGTTCCAGTGATCATCTTAAACAATTTCATGGACAAAAAAGAAATTGAAGAAAAAGTTTTAGCTTATTTAGAAACATTATAAAAAGAAAGGAAATAATTTATGGCAATTTTTAATTTTATTATCAACGAAATATTTGGCCAGGGTGCTATATTCCTGGCACTGGTTGCCGGTATTGGTTTGATTATCCAAAAGAAAGACTGGGCTGAGGTTATTCGTGGTACAGCTATGACCGCTATCGGTTTCTTCGTATTGAATGCCGGTACCGGAATTATCGCCGGTGATTCTATCAGCGGTATTGCTGCAGCATTTAATGTGCTGATGCCTGAAGCTGCAGCACCTCCGGCTACAGTTGATATTGGGGGACAATATGGTACTCAAATCGGTATCGTTATGCTTGTTGCTTTTGCTATCAACCTGCTCTTTGCCAGATTGACTAAATGGAAATCAGTGTTCTTAACAGCTCATATGCTGTATTGGTTCCCGTTTGTCTTTATCGCGGCTGGAGTTGATGCCGGCTTGACCGGAGGTAAACTGATTGGTTTAGCAGCCCTGTTTACCGCAGTATATATGATAGTCTCTCCAAACCTGATGAAACCACTAGTCAAGGAAGTTACCGGTGACGATTCATTTACTATCGGACATCCTACTACCGTTTTATCACTGATTGCCGGTTACTTAGGAAAACTGGTTGGAGACAAATCTAAGTCTACTGAAGAATTGAATATTCCTGAAAGTCTGGGCTTCCTTAGAGAAGTATCAATTACCGGTACAATCGTTATGGCTTTAACCTATATCGTTATGGCTATCATCTTAAAAGCTAACGGTTTTGACCCTGGTGTGGTCTGGGGTTACGCTGGTGGCTCTACCGGTATCTTCACCTTCATCTTTACCCATGCAATTAAATTTGGTGTCGGGGTAACAATAATGATGCAGGGTGTTCGTATGCTGATTGCGGAAATCGTTCCGGCATTTAAGGGTATTGCGGAAAAAGTCGTTCCAGGAGCTATTCCTGCACTTGACTGCCCGATTATCTTCGGTTATGCACCTAATGCCTTAATTATCGGTTTTATCACAGCAATGATCACTTCTACAATCACCATTCTATTAACTGCCGGGATGTTCCCAACTGTTGTCATACCACTGACATTTACCTGTTTCTTTGAAATCGGAACAGCTTCAATTATCGCTAATGCTACCGGGGGAGTTAGAGGTAGTATTATCGGTTCTGCTGTTGCTGGTGTCATAATGGTCTTCTTAGTCGGTTTTGGGGCATACTTCTTTAACAATACAATCCAGCCTTGGATGTTAGTATATGGCGGCCAGGACTTCTCATTATGGGGAATTGTCATGGGTCTGATTGCAAAGTTAATTAAATAATCAAGATTTCTACTAATCAATATTTGCCTTACGTATGATTTATATCTTATATTTGATTCTAGTAAAACATAATAGTAATACTACCCTTCCAAAATAAATATAAAGAGCAATAATATCTGTAACAGCAAACTATTGGTAAAAATAAGGACTACTCTGATCAATGATAGATTAGTCCTTTTCTTTTGCCGATAAGATATGAAAGTAAAAAAGCGGGTGAATACCCGCATATTTTAATAAATTTAGATTTTTAAGTTGGCTACCAATAATACTTTATCCCTATGTTTTAAAGGTCGACAGATAATAGCTTTATCCGTCACTTTATACTCATTTACCAATGGTTCCTGATAGACATTTAAAACGCCATCTTCGTTTTCGACCACAAATGAGACACTTCCAGTAGTGAAATACGGTTTCTCTGCGAAACTGTGAACATAGAAGTGGTGGGTGTGACCGGTCAGAATTAAAACTGCATTACTGTCCTTTATGACCTTTTCGATCTTATCAGAATTCTCGGCATTTTTCAGCACAAACTGCTGCTGCATCAGATGATGGTGTGTAATCAGGATAATCTTTTTTTCTGTTTTCTGCTCCAGTTCTTTTTTCAGGGCAGATATAGTTTCTTCACTGATTATTCCATCATCATTCTGATTACTGGCACTATTAAAAGAAATAATCTTAACCTGTTTCACTTCTTCTACATAAAACAGTTCATTAAATCCAGCTTCAAAGTTTGGGATATTATCATGGTTGCCGGCAGTTCCGATTACTGGACAGGCAAACAGTTCTTCCAGATAGCTTTTTACTTTCCGATACTCTTCAACACTGCCAAATTCACAGACATCACCTGTAACCAGCACAAAGTCATACTTTTTATTCCGATCTGTTACTGATTTAAGTTGCTCCAAGGGGTTGTCCATCGCCATAAAAACTTTATTAAACGAACCACCCTTTCCCTGAAAATCATTTGAATAATGTAAATCGGAAATATGTAGGAATTTCATATTAATTACCCAATTTCATAGATTCTTTGATTTTCTTTTCCCTTAAACGTCTGTATCTGATAGATTCAAAGATTGAAGCTAAAATTGTTGCTACATAAGGAATTGATGCGGTGATCTGTCCCTTTAACTGAGTCTGCTGTAAGAAGCTTCCAACTGCCTGTGATATACCGAAGAAAAGTGAAGCGAAAAATACGCCGACCGGATGAGACTTGCCCAGATTGTTCGCTGTCATAGCGATATATCCCTTACCACTGGCAATGTTCTGGATAAACAGGGTAACAGATCCCATTGACAGTAAAACACCCGCTAAGCCGCATAAAATGCCTGACATGGTCATTGTAACAAACTGATAGGTTTCTACTGGTGTACCTAAAGACTTAGCTGCCTCCTGGTTGATACCTATTGCCCTTATTCTGTAGCCCAGCACTGTTTTATACAGGAAAATATAAATAACCACTACCAAGACCCAAGAAAGATAGTCAATAAAGGTCAGCCCGAAAAACATTTGCGCCAGATCTGGGAAAGCATCCGCAAAGAACGGTGTTATCTTTGTAAGACCGACTAAATCAGGATGCTGGAACAGGCCCTTTGTTTTAAAGAAGATGTACATAAAGAATGTTGTGACCGCACTGCTTGCGGTATTTATGGACATCCCGACAACAACAGGTGAAGCCTTTAACTTGATAATGAAGAAAGCTAAGATAGCAGAAACCGCCATTGAAGAAGCAATTGCCGCTAAAACTGAAAGCATTATATTTCCTCCCGAATAGAAGTTAACCACAATGGCAAAGAAAGCACTGATCATCATACAACCTTCCATTGCGATATTGAATACACCGGCTTTTGAACATAAGGCTGCCGCCAATGAACAAAGCAGAATCGGAGATACCATTCTTAAGGTAGAAGAAATAATGGCACTGATATACTCAAAATTAAATATCATTTTTTGGCACCTTCTTTCTTTGAAAACTTAGGCAGTCTGATTACAAACTTAGCTGTTACCAGCATGGTAATAATGCCTTGAATAATTAAAGTGATTTCTGACGGTATTGACATCATCAGCTCAATACTTGAACCGCCTACAGTAATACCAGCCAGAAAAATAGAGCTGATTAAAACACCAACTGCACTGTAGTTGCTCATCAGTGAAGCCGTAATACCACTCCAGGAATAACCAGGTGAAGTGATCATTTTATCAACATATCTGAACTTGCTTCCTAACACTTCCAGTGCTCCGCCAAGACCGGCGATGGCACCAGACAGCAGTAAGACTTTATACATTGTTTTTCTTGATTCGATGCCCCCGTATTCAGCAAAATTAGGATTTAAGCCACTCATTCTTGCCTTATAGCCAAAGCTTGTCTTATTGATAATGAAAGCTATAATCGCTACACATAGTAAAGCAACTATAAAACCATAATGGGTGGTATAGCGGCTGAAGATTCTTGGTATTGTTCCATTTTCAATCAGCTGTGTCTGAATTGCCAGTTTATCTAATGCATATGGATCTAAGAATACATAGTTAGTTAAATATGAAGCAAAATAATCAGCCACATAGTTAAACATCAGGGTGATAATCAGTAAATAAGCATCATATTTAGCTGAAATGTAAGCTGAAATCAGTGAAAATAATGCTCCGGCCACCATGCTGGCAGCTAATGTTACTATAACAACCAGAATTGCCGGTCCTTTAATCAAAGGAGCAACAATAGCAGCGGTAATAGCTCCCATAATCATCTGACCCTGAGCACCCATAGACGAATATCCGCTACCCCAGGCCAAGGCTGCTGATAAACCGGCAAAAATAATCGGAGTAGCCCTGGTAAAGGTTGAAGCAATAGCATATGGCGATAAAAATCCGCCTTTTATCAGACCAAAAATACCCTCAATCGGATTAAATCCCGTCGCAGCCATAATAATTGCCCCAAAAATCAGACCAATTACTACCGCAATCAGCGAATAAGAAATATCGCTGAAATGCTGGAAGAAATTCTTAATTGACAGCTTTGTTTTCATCTACTTTTCCTCCTAACATCAGTACACCTAACTTATGGTCATCAATATCCTCATTTTTGAATTCATAATTGATGGAACCGTTATAAATAACATAGATTCTGTCACACAGCTTCATAATCTCACTCAATTCCGATGTGACCAGCAGGATACCGCCAAATTTATCACGTTTTGCCACCAATCTTTCATGGACAAACTCCATTGCTCCGATATCAATGCCCCTTGTTGGCTCACAGGCAATGGTAAATGGACAATCTCTCTCAACTTCTCTGGCACAGATTACTTTCTGGGCATTGCCACCTGAGAGTTCTCTGATTCTCTGTTTGTTGTTATCAACCTTAATCGCATAACTTTCAATCAGCTCATCAGCATATTTGTCAATTTCTTTCTGTTTTAAGATGCCGTTTTTACTGAATCTTTCAGAATCTTCTTCACCCATCAGAACGTTATCAGAGATTGATGCTTCTCGAGCACTGCCCCACAGATATCTGTCTTCCGGGATATGCGATAAGCCGGCTTTTCTGATTGAGGCAACATCAAAGTTGGAAACATCATGATCATTGACAGTAATTTTCCCCTGATAGTTTCTTTCTAAACCGCTGATACAGCGGATCAGTTCAGTTTGCCCGTTACCGCTGACTCCGGCAATTCCAACAATCTCACCAGCATTAACATAGAGATTAACATCATCCAGAATCTTTTTGCCCAGTTCTGAACCCAGTGTTAGGTTTTCAACTTTCAGTAAAGTTTTATCAGAATCATGTTCAACGATTTCCAGATTTGCCACCTGGCGGCCAATCATCATATATGACAGCTGCTCAATTGAAGTATCTTTTTTATCGACAATATCAATAAGCTTACCAGCTCTCAAAACAACCACTCTATCAGCAACATACATTACCTCATTCAGTTTGTGTGTAATGATGATCAGGCTTTTGCCGGCAGCTGCCAGAGTTTTCATGGTATCCAGCAGATCATCAACTTCATTAGGTGTTAAAACAGCACTTGGCTCGTCAAAAATGATAATATCCGCATTCTGATAAAGGGTTTTCAGAATTTCAATGCGCTGCTGTGTTCCAACCGGACAATTATCGACAATAGCGGTCGGATCAACCTTTAAGCCATACTTTTCAGAAAGTTCTGCCACTTTTTCTTCATTTTTCTTTTTGTCAAAAAAAGCATATTTAGTAATTTCATTATTATAAACAATATTTTCGGTAACGGTCATAGGCCCAAAAAGCATAAAGTGCTGCTGAACCATTCCGATATGCAACCCCATAGCTACTGAAGGCGAGGTGATTTTAACTGGCTGGCCATGCAAAAAGATTTCACCGCTGTCAGCTTTTTCCAAGCCATACAAAATCTTCATAAGTGTTGATTTGCCAGCCCCGTTTTCTCCAACGATAGCTAATATTTCACCCTTTTTTAAATCAATGCTAACATTGTCGTTTGCTACGACTCTGCCGTAGGTTTTGACAATATTTTTCATTTCTAATATTTTTTCCATATCCTACCTCTCTCAATTAAAAATTGATTATTTCTCAATAATCAACCTTTTGAATAGATGTGTGAGAAAACTCTCACACATCTATTATTTAAAAATTACTCCTGGTAGTCGTCTTCCATTACATATGGCAAGACAACTGTACCATCTTTTAAATCCTGAGCAGCTTTTTTACCTGCTTCAATTGCTGCATCAGTAATAATTTCCGTATTCAGGTAGTTAGCAGGGAAATTAATGCCCACAACACAGAATGCATCTTCATTAACACCTAATGTTGTTTTACCAGGTGTAACCTTTCCATCATCCAGGAAATCTTTGACAATTGTTTCCATGGCAATTGCTGTATTTTTTGTTAATCCTGTCAGAATATAAGGATTGTCTGGAGTAGTCTGGTCAACAGATAAACCTGAAGTATAGATTTTATTTCCTGTTGCTCCACGTTCCAATGCATACTGATAGATACCAGCATTTGCACTGTTGGCAACTGAACCCATAATGAAGTGTCCATTATCACCTAAAGCAGCTGCAACTTCTACAGCCTTATTATAGGTGGCCTGAGTATCACTATATGTATCTGCATATGCACTGACAAATTTAGCATCTGGATTGACTGATTTTACACCTTCCATAAAGCCATACTTGTATTCAAAGTTAGACTGTTGCTGGAAGTTTCCAATATAACCGAATACTGTATCATTAGGGAAGGCAGCTGCAATCATTGCCCCCATAACATAACATCCGTCCGTTGTATTGAAGTTAATGCTCATAATACGCTCATTAGCAGCAACTGTATCAATTACACCGAATTCAACATCAGGGAATTCATCAGCTAATTGCGATAAAGGAGCAGCTGCAACCCAGCCTACACCAACAATCAGGTCAAAGCCTGCTTCACAGGCATTACGTGATTTCTGCTGCCAGTCATCAGTGTTTGAACATTCAATAACAGTGAACTGGAAACCATATTCAGCAGCCAATGCTTCCAGGCGGTTTTTAGCCTGTAAGATGAACTGGTCTGTTCCAACAGTGTCAGATATCATAGCAATTTTATAATCAGCATAAGGATGATCGCTATTGCCTGTATCATCTGGTTTGTCACTGCAACCTGCCAATGATAATACCATCATTGCAGAAATTAATAAGATAATAATTTTTTTCATCTTG
>JARKSP010000115.1 GCA_029974225.1 Erysipelotrichaceae bacterium | reverse complement strand
ACGTCTCCGCCTTCCCATATCGTTTCATGATAAGTTCTATTTCATCCAATGTCATTAAACCGTCTGTGCTATAACTTAAAATAATATGTTTATATTTGGCATTTTTTATCAACTCTTCAAAAGCGACTAACACCTTGTTTTTAAGGCAGAAATCCGACTTGTTATTTTCGTATTCTCTTTGCGCCGTAACACCTTTGACTTTGGGAAAATCATATTTCGCCGCTGTTTCCAAAACATGATAATTAGGAAGATACTGTCTACCATTATATGGTGGGTCAATATACAACACATCGCCCGAAATATGTTTTAATAATTCTACACCATCTTCATTAAAACAGCGATTTTCTTTTCCGTTGGTAGTTACTTCTAATCTAAATACCTCATATTTTTTAAAGGAACGCCTTTCCCACTGCTTATGAAAGGCTCCATAGGTTCCAGAAATATTTGAAACAAAAGGAATTCCTTCAACTATACAGGCCACAAGATAGTAGTACTCTTTTTCGTTAATTAACCCATTTTTATGCCAGTCGTTCACGGTATTTCTTGCAAAATCGATGCGAAGTGCATTTTCATCATTGACATACATTCTTCCCCCGGTAGGAGCATATGTATTTTGAAAAAATCTTTTTTCTACATCTAAGCATTCCATATCTGCTAAAGAAGAATCATTAAAATAATCTACAGGGTCTTCAATTCCCAAACTACGCAGTCCCTCAAATTTTGGCACTTCATCATTCCAAATTGTTGCCATTTGTAGGACATAAGAAAAGTAAAGTAAGTCATTTGATGTTACTTCATACCATTTCTTAAAATAACGTGCAACCGTAGACGTACCCGAAAAAATGTCGCACAAACTTTGTGCATTTGGTGCTTTTCTATCTATTAACTCCTTGATGTTATCTAACAGCAATGTTTTACAACCAATAAATCTCATTTTTCGTCTCCTTCTGACATTGCACTTTTTCCGCTTTTTACCCACTCATCAAGTTCAGATTTTTTAAACTTCCACAGCTTTCCGATTTTATGAGCAGGAATGTCAGTGCCTTTTCTTATCCAATTTCTAATGGTATCCTTGTTGACACTAAGATACTCTGCAGCCTCTTCAAGGTTAATCCATTTATCATTATAATCTTCTCCCATAGGGTACCTCCCAATCTGGATTTATTCCTCGTAAGTATACCATAAAATCGTGTCTTTTTCAAGGCGTTAGTATGAATTGATATGATTTGATATGAATATCGTGTTCTTTTTTGTCTTTACACTCTTCCTATCCACTCAACCCAAAGCAAAATCATCTTATCAACTCAACCTTGCCCATTTTCAACCTGTCAACTCAACCCTCGATTTCTCCTGGCTGCAAGCACCCCAAAACGAAAAAATCCGAGAGCCGGAAAAGAACTCCCGACTCTCGGAAATGCCTTGTTTTCAAGCCTTTTTCGGTATTTACTTCTGTACTTTTGACATCAACACTACGCACTCCACGTGATACGTCTGAGGAAACATATCAACCGGTTGAATCACTTCAATATTGTAATGCTGTTTTAAATATGATAAGTCTCTGGCTAAGGTTGCAGGGTCGCAGGATACATAGATAATCTTTTCACTGTTTAAAGCTATCAGAGTTTCAATTGTGCCTTTAGAACAGCCTTTTCTTGGCGGATCGACAACAATACAGTCAAACTGTTTTCCTTCTTTCAGCATTTTTTGTGCAACTTTTTCGGCATCACCACAAATAAAAGTGGCATTTTCAATATTGTTGATTCTGGCATTTTCTCTGGCATCGATAACTGCCTGTTCAACCACTTCCACACCGATAACTTCTTTACAGCGCTGACTCAAAACCAAACCGATTGTTCCAACGCCACAATACATATCCAGAACAGTATCTTCTTTAGATAAATCAGCTAAAGAAACAACTGTATCATATAAAACCTCAGTCTGATAATTGTTTACCTGATAGAAGGAATGGGCGGAAACATTAAAGGTTAAACCACACAGTTCATCCTGAATATACTCGCTTCCATATAGAAGTATGCTTTCATCGGACAGTATCACATTGGTCTTCTTCCCATTGATGTTTTGTATTACCGATTTGATTGTTGGCTCAAATTCAACAATTTCTTCAACTGCAGATCCCAGATCAGTTTCTTTTTCATAGGTTACAAGCACCAGCATAAGTTCATCTGTTTTGTCCATATCCCTCAACATGATGTATCTAATCTGCTTGTGGAGGCGATATTTTTCAAACAGGTGTTTTAGTTTATTCACTACTCTGTTGGCTTTCTCTGATTGCAGATAACAGCTTTCCAGAGGAATAATTACATTAGAATTGTAACGATAGAAGCCAGCAATGATGTTGTCACTTTTGTCAGTAGAAACCGGCAGCATCACCTTGTTTCGATAGCCAAAAGGATTCTTACTACCGATAATCTCAGCAACCTTAATATCAATCCGGCTGATTCTGGAAATCGTACTTTGAACATGATTCTGTTTAAATGACAACTGCTCATTATATGAAAGATGCTGAAGCTGACATCCGCCACAGGTTTTGGAAAGCGGACATTCTGGTTCTGCTCTTTGCTTTGAGGGTTCAATTATTTTCAGCAGGCGGCCGTAACAGTAATCTTTTCTGACGGCGGTGATAATTATCTGACCAACTTCATCAACAGCCATATCCTTGACAAATATACAAAAGGTGTCATGTTTAACGACACCTAGTCCATTATAAGTATAATCGGTACATTTTCCTGTTATTATCTGATTTTTTACCAACATTTTTTAATATACATCGGAATCAAATTCGATATCTTCTTCAGAATCAGGGTCCTCTTCTACCTCTTTATCTGGGTTTTGCTCATCTTTTAACCTGTCAACCAGTTCCTGATTAACTGCGGTTGATAAAACCTGAATAGTATACTCTTCCATACTGCCATTTTTAATCAGATTGATAAGTATGAGTTCTTCACTATTAATGTCATTATAAGCCAGGATATCCAGATCATATTGCTTATAATCACCATCTTTGGTGAAGTAGGTAGCTATCGGAATCTTTTCATCAACAATGCCATAGATATTCAATATAAGCTCTTCTATCTGTTCGGCAGTAAGGTCATCTTTGACATCGACAACGATTCTTAAAGTCTCAACAACCAGATTGATTTCCGCACTTTCAACACCTTCCAGCTGTTTTACGGCATCAGAAATGTAGCTGACATCATTTTCACTTATTGTATAGACAATAGTGTTTTTAACTCTTTCACCTAAAATAGGAAGATGGCTTACCTTACTGGCTTCAACCAGTAAAGAAATAAAATAGACAACAGGGACAGAGATAACAACCAGACTGACCCAGAAAAACCAGTTAAATCCTAACTTCGTTTTCTTTTTTCTTCTGATTTTCTTTGGCTGACCTGCTGCTTTCTTTCTCATCATATTCTCTTTTGTCTCTTCTGCATCTGCTGCAGCTGCTTCTTCCGGGATTAACCCTTCTTCATTTTCCAGCTTTTCAAAAACTTTGGTGTCACCTTCTTCAGCTGCTGATGACAGTCCTAAAAAAAGCTCTTCTTCCTCTGTCAGGATTAATGAATCTGAATCTGTTTCACTTTCAGGGCTTTCCAAAGGCTCTGTGCTGCCTTCATCGGTAAAAATCGTTTGTTCAAAAACATCTTCCACCTGCTTTAAAACATCAGATTCTTCCGCTGTTTCCGGTTGTTTCAAAGCCTCTTCAGCTGCTGACTCCGACTGCTCTGAAAATATTTCCTCATCCTTTATAGCTGGATGCTCTAAAGTCTCTTCATCATTTATTTCAAACATTACTTTTTTTCTTGCCATAATCAATCACCTACTAACATATCTATTTTACTACAAATTAAGATTGTTGCAACAATCCGACCCGGATTAATTCTGCAATCAGATCCTGTTCAGTTAATAACGGTACCTTTAACTCGACCGCTTTATGGTACTTGCTGCCGGCATCAGCGCCATAGATAAGGTAATCGGTACTTTTGGAAACTGAACCGGTAACCTTGGCCTGCAGCCTGTTTAAATAGTCCGTTGCCTGATTTCTGGTCAGACTTTCTAATGTTCCGGTTAAGACAACTGTTTTATTGGTAAATATGCTGGTATATGTTTCCGAGCTGATATATTCCATATTTACCCCCTGCTCTTTCAGACTGGCAATCAGCTGAGCATTGTTTTCATCCTTAAAAAAGGAAATGACACTGTCAGCCATTACTTCACCAACCTCATTGACAGAGGTCAGCTCGGCCATTGTCGCCTGCATCAGCCTGTCCATGCTTTGGAAACTCTTTGCCAGAAGCAGAGCCGCCTTGGCACCGATATGCTTGATACCAAGACCAAAAATCAGCTTGTCCAGGTTGTTTTTCTTGCTGTTTTCTATCGCCTTGACTAAATTGCTGAAAGACTTTTCACCCATCTTCTCAATTCTGATAATTCTATCTTTATGTTCTTTTAACCGATAGATATCCTCTACGTTATTCAAAAGGCCTTCCCTATGAAAGGTTTCAACGGTTTTTTCACCCAGTCCCTCGATATTCATGGCATCACGACTGCCAAAATGAGTAATGCTGGTAACAATAACCGCCGGACAGTCAATATTCTGACAGTAGTAATCCGCCTCATCCAGATAACGATGCAGCTTTTCGCCACAGACCGGACAGTTTTCCGGAAACTCAAAAGGCTTAAGATCTGCTTCCCT
>JARKSP010000120.1 GCA_029974225.1 Erysipelotrichaceae bacterium | reverse complement strand
TGCGAGCATTAATGCCGTTTCATGATATTGATTTGTATTATCAACCTTAACTTTCTTTTTAATCAAATATCTAACAACATCAACTCTTCCAGCTCGTGCTGCTTTAACAATTGCCGGTTCACCATCATCATCTCTTTCATTACAGTACTTCTTTGAGAATAAAAGCATCGCTTTCTCAAGATTTCCATTGAAACATGCTTCACAGAATTGATTGACCTCATTCATTGTCTTTTCCTCCTACATGTAACTTATACATATTATCATAGCATCTATACTATTCTCTTAAATATTTATTGTTAATCTTTTTGAATAAATCACATTGTATGAATGTAAAATAAAAAATTGCTAAAAATCATTGTTAATCAATATATTTATCCTCGGCCCGAAGGGTCCGTAGAACATTTGCTTAACTTGTAACGCGTTAAATGGCGCACTTTTTGGAGACTGTGAAAGTCTTTCTGTAAATTCCCAAAATAGCAGGTTTGTGATAAACTAAAACAAAGGAGCCTGCTATGGCAAAAGCAAAAACATCAGCACACAAAGTTGTAATGACTGAAGGAAAACGAGAGATAATCAGAGGTCTTCTTTCAGAATACGACATTCAAACAACAGGAGATATTCAAGACGCCTTGAAAGATCTTTTAGGCGAAACCATCAAAGAAATGATGATAGCCGAAATGGAAGAGCATCTTGGGTATGGTAAGTCTGAACGTTCAGACAGTGATGACTATCGTAACGGATATAAATCTAAAACCGTAAAATCCAGCATGGGAGAAGTTGCACTTTCAGTTCCACAGGATAGAAAATCAACCTTTGAACCTATCGTTGTAAAAAAAGGTCAGAAGGACATTTCAGAAATTGACCAGAAAATCATTGCGATGTATGCAAAAGGTATGACAACCAGACAGATTTCCGACACGATTGAAGATATTTATGGGTTTGATGTTTCAGAGGGCTTTGTTTCTGATGTTACTGATAAAATTCTGCCGCACATTGAAGAGTGGCAGCACAGACCTTTAGATGCGATCTACCCAGTAGTGTACATTGATGCAATTCATTATTCAGTGAGAGACAACGGCATAATCCGTAAACTGGCAGCCTATGTAATCCTGGGGATTACTCGTGATGGTTTAAAAGAAGTACTGTCTATAACCGTAGGTGATAATGAAAGTGCAAAATACTGGCTCAATGTGCTTAATGAGCTTAAAAATCGCGGAGTTAAAGATATTATGATTATCTGTGCAGATGGACTTTCTGGTATCAAAGAAGCCATTACAGCAGCATTTCCACAGACCGAATATCAGCGCTGTATGGTTCATATGGTTCGCAATACATTGAAATATGTACCTTCAAAAGACATGAAAGCATTTGCTACCGATTTAAAAACAATATATAATGCGGCTTCTGAAAATGATGGGCGGAAGGCTCTCGACCATGTTTATGAAAAATGGTCTGTAAAATATCCTAATGCCTTAAAACGCTGGTATAATAACTGGGATGTTATAAGCCCCATTTTCAAGTTTTCTAAAGATGTCAGAAAAATTATTTATACAACGAATGCTATTGAAAGTCTGAATTCCTGTTATCGTAAATTGAACCGCCAGCGCAGCGTTTTTCCAAGTAGCCAAGCTTTGCTGAAAGCCCTGTATCTAGCAACTTTTGAAGTAACAAAAAAATGGACACAGGCAGTTAAAAACTGGGGACCAGCCTATGGCGAAATGTGTATAATGTACGAAGGTCGTCTACCAGAATAAATAGTCTCAAAGAAATAAGCCAGCTTTCTCATAGAAAAACTGGCTTTAAATTTTAAACTCTTGATGAAAATCGAAATATCTTTTATATTTGAAATATAAACTGCAACTGTTAGTTGTAGGCGAGTACACTCGCATTAATCTTTTTTATCACAGCCTGAATTTACAGAAAAGAATTCACAGACCCTGAACAAAACTACCTTATAGACAATTTAGAAAACATTTTAAGCAATAAAATTTCTGCTATAATTGGAAGAGATAACCCCAAAGATATTTTTGACCTTTATTTAATATGGAAAATTTCACAGGTACATTGGGCTCATATCCTTGAAGCAGCACATAATAAAACTGATTTTACTAATGAGGAACTTATTATAAGGCTT
>JARKSP010000106.1 GCA_029974225.1 Erysipelotrichaceae bacterium | reverse complement strand
CAGGTGTAACAATATGAACCGGAGCCCCAAAAAGAGCTAAAAAACCGGAATAAACTTCGGATTATTGAGTAATTGATCCTTTTGACAATAAGCCGGGTTATTTGACAAAAAGTATTGCATTTCCTGCCGCATATTTTACTAATAATAACCCGGGAATACTTATCAGCAGAAAGGATTATCCGGATAATCTCTTTGTTTCTGGTCTTTTTAAAAGTATCTGGAACCTGAAAGTAGTATGAATAAGAGGTATGATAAGGAGAGCTATAATCTTTTTTACTGGAGAAATGACCGTAAATCAAACCAATACCACAGATGATATCAGAACCCAGTAGTGTCCGGTAAAAATTAGCCGCATGTAAATGTCAAAGCTAATAAAAAGCTTCCTGTATTGGTGTTTTATTCAATTTCATTAATTCATCAAAATTGACTCTTAGTACCTCAAAAAGGCTTTTTGAATCCCATATCAACTCTTTTACCACTCTTTTCAATTCCAGGAGCGAAAAAGAATACTTTGTCTGGAATTTTATAAATGACAATAGCAAATAACATATCATTGCTATCCAGACCTGCGTATAGACGGCGTTTTCAGATGTGCCTATAAAGGTTTTTATTTTCAAGTGCTGTTTTATCCACTTAAAAAACTCTTCAATTTCCCAGCGGCCTTTATAAAGCTCAGCGATTTTAGCGGCAGATAACTTGAAATTATTGGTCAGAACATCAATGTATGTGTCATTCTTTTTATCCTTAATCCTGATCAGTCGAAGAGTATCAGGGTAATCCTCATACTTGTATTCATTAGATAGCTCTATGACCTGGTCCGACAAGATCCCCTTTTTCTGGTTTACCTTTTGGTGCTGTCCGAGATCATCATATGTCATGTTCGATTTCGCTCGGATAATAAATGTAGTTCCCTTACAATGCAGTGAATACAGCCAACTGTAATCAATATATCCTCTATCTGCTGTCAAAATGCTGTCCGGAGGTAAATCCGGTAAACCATTTTCCGGGTCTTTTGCAAATTTTACATCGTGGCATTTCCCATCGGTGAGCGACACATAGCATGGTAAACAGCCATTGTGGTCCAGCAGCGTATGCAGCTTAATGGCACCTTTGCGTTTCCGGTATCGTGCCCAGGGAAATTGTGACAGGCACAGGCTTATTGTGGTCGAATCAAGCGTGAATACAGGCATTTTAATCTTAAACTTATTACCGGGGGCAAGTTTCTGGCAGTGTTCATAGAGTGCATAAAACATCTCACCCCAAATCTGATATGGTCTATCCCTGTTGGCATCTGCCAGGGTACTTTTTGCGACAGTTTCCAGGCCAACATGATGCCATTTATCTGCCTGAGCCCTTAAATTAGTCTGTATATCACGCAGACTGAACAGATCCTTTATCTGAACGTAGAAAAGAGTCGTCAATTGCTGAATACAGCTCATCCTTTTGACATATCTGTCCCCATCGTATCGGTTGATTATCGGTTTAAAATTCTTCTGAATGAGCAGGTGCATAAGCTGACTGAATATTATATTTTTCCTGTTCAAGGTCACCTTCCTTTTTTTTATTGATTCAACGCAATAAATATAGGTTCGGTGGCCTTGATCTTTTGTTAAATTAACCGGACACTACTGGGCCAGAAATATGTTTTAAAAAATGAAAAACCGGCAAAAAAAAGAATTGTTCCCCAGAGTGCAACTATAAAAGAGATTTCACTAATGATAAGAGTTGATGTTTGCGCC
>JARKSP010000094.1 GCA_029974225.1 Erysipelotrichaceae bacterium | reverse complement strand
TTCATTCTCAACCACAATGAACAACATCTGAAGAAGATGGACGGTTTTGTACACCGCACTTTTAATTTAGTTGACCTGCTGACATTCATTGAAGGTCTGAAGCATCTGTATAAACATAAAAATGGACTGGAAGGGATATTTGTGAAATATCAGACCAATGAATCACTGCAACCAGCGATACATGAATTAAAAAAAGAATTTTTCAACATACCACATCTTGAGAGAACCCGAAAACACCTACCTGACCCTATGACTGGTTCTGCTGCGAAAAAAATCAATATGTACCTCAGATGGATGATTCGCAAAGATAATGCAGGTGTAGACTTTGGTATCTGGAAAAACATACCGCAATCCATTCTATCATGTCCGCTTGATGTCCATTCAGGGAACGTTGCACGCAAACTTGGTTTGCTATGTCGAAAGCAGAATGATGCAAAAGCAGTGCAAGAACTGGATGGTATTCTCCGTCAATTTGACCGTATTGACCCTGTAAAGTATGATTTCGCTTTGTTCGGATTAGGTGTTTCAAAAGATTTTATAATCATATAATATACTCTTTTACAATATTTTATAATTTTTTATAAAAAAATTTGAGTTCGATTTTGCAGTATTGAAAAATATTTTTCCAGAATTTTTAATCCTTTCTGTTTCAAACTGTTCTGGATTCTGACCAGAATTCACTTTTTCCTGTATTTATTATAAATAAGAACGAACAAACACCCGCCCCACCAGCGGCTTATATTGACACTACCGTGGGGGATGCCCCTTAGCGGGGGTTACGGTGGGG
Organism: Erysipelotrichaceae bacterium; assembly: GCA_029974225.1. Taxonomy (GTDB): domain Bacteria; phylum Bacillota_I; class Bacilli_A; order Erysipelotrichales; family Erysipelotrichaceae; genus UBA1783. The sequence continues at coordinate 2,829 of JARKSP010000094.1, read as the reverse complement.
GTGGGTCACATGTACATTATACTATCAACATTATGAAGACAAAACAACAAACTAATGGAAATTTATACCCAGCAACACTTGAAGAACTCATCATTGACATGGAATTAAACCCAGATAAATATAAGCACCTTCAATTCATCATGAATCGACATAAAAATTCCAAGATGGATTTTGGTCAGATGTACTTGGTCGTAAATCAGGTTGGCTTCGGCTTATACCGTTTGGACAGTCTTGATTACCAACACGGATTTATTTTATTATCATTCACAAATCCTGTAACTGGAAATATCGCTGAATACAGTCTGGACATAAATAATAAGCATCCTGATGTATTTTTAATAAACTGGAAAGACATTGAAGACATGGTGTATTCAGAAATTGCATCCACCTATAATGATAATGAACTTCGTGAACTTGAAAATGAACTTACATGAAAGAAAATGACTACATAAACTGTTCAGGAAGAAAAGTTTTGCAGTACTTCCCGCCAGATTCATTAATGATTGAACTGCCTTTCATTCTGACTAAAAAGAAGATGCTTATCCGTAAGATGCCATACATGCTGCTTGAAAAGAAAGTAGTGGGAGATTACACCGCAGCAATACGTTTGATTGATTTTCATGAAAAGGATGGCATTGTTTTTCTCGATGTGCAGGAACTCTTAACCAACAGAACTTACACTCTGTCATGGAATATGGAATATACAGGCGATTGGTGGTTATGGAGTCTGGCAGATTTTGAAAATCTGACAAGTAGTGTTAAACATATCTAAGACCAACCAAATTAATTATTGAGTCAATCTGTATATGCCATTTCCTGTTTCTCAGCACTTATAACCACAAAACTACCTTTGCCGAAACCTTTCAATGGTTGCTCTACCCCAAGGGCATTAATATTTGTTAATGTCTGGACAATATCAGAAATCGTAAATCCAGCAACTTCAAGCATTTTTATAACCTCTGGAACTGAATAAAATGTAGCGACTCTGTAAAACTTACTACCCTCTTTGTCCTTAATGAGGTTTTGTCCTAAGTTACTGTTCCTGTCAATAAATGCAATAATAATCTTACCGCCTGTTTTGATAATCCTGTACGCTTCACTTATGGCTTTCTCTGGATGTTCAATAAAACAGATGGAGGTAATGAATGCAGCAAAATCAAAACTGCCATCAGGGAATGGAAGATTTTCAGCAAAACCCTTGACAACATTTAAATTTCGCTTTCTTGCCAAAGCCAGCATACTTTCTGATGGGTCAATCCCGAAATTAATACCCAATTGTTCGGCAAAAATTCCGCTACCGATGCCAATTTCAATACCCTTCTTCCCCACTGGCATCACCTGCCTGATTGCAAGAATTTCAGATTGAAAAGTGGTTTTATTTTCTTCAAACCACTTTTCGTATTCCTCAGTATATATGTCAAAGGGATTCTGAACCAATTCTAAAATGTAATTACCTTGTCACTGTCAACAACCCATTGCGTTAGTTCAGCCATAGTACTCATTTCTGTACCTTCTATCAGTGGTAAATTCTTAATTCCTCTGGCTTCCGAACAACCACCGCATATTTTAACTTTACCGCCTTTTGCAAGTACTGCTTTTAACATTCTTTCGATATTATAATATCCATTGGGTGTGTTCTGACCAGCGAGGGCACAAAAGGCAGCATCTGCCATTAAAAATACACGAATTTCTGTGTCTGGATGGTCTTTACCAAGTTGCATTGCCAGTCGCAGAGCATTATACGCTTTTTCTGTTCCGTAAGGAGCATCATTAATGAGAATCAGGATTTTCTGTGTCATCTTTTTAAAACTATCAGATAAACTAAATTAAAACCATCTCCAGAATAAAATCATAAGAAGAAAAATACTTCCGTAAATAAATGGTATGAGGAAAAAGATTTTTGATGATTTTTTAAATTCTGTCTTTGCATTCAGTAATTGTACTACTTTGATACTTAACCATATTCCTGCTAACATCACCAAAGTTAACATTATTGAAATGGATATATTCATCCAGACAGGATTCTGCAGCAATTTAATTTGCCCGTCAATTATTTTTTGCGCTGTTGTCATACCTGAAATATCTTCAAACAGATGTTCAAAGTATGGGAGTCGTGATGTTGTTTTCAGGATGGCTTTATTCAGATGAGCAGCAGCAATAATCGGGATAAATGAGATTCCATAATTTAACAGGTAATCTTTTATTTTCAATGACGCACCCGATAATCTGGCAACGGTAAATGGTAGAATCCAAAGAATAACTGGCAATAACAGGAAAATGATAATTCCTTCAACAAAACCAGCACCAGTAGTGGTTCTTACTGAAATGAACTTGTTGACAGCACTTGGTACTATGCCGAGAATCTTATCAGTTATTGACCACTCTGACCAGATTTCAGAGATTACAAATCCTGAAACAACCATCACAAATACCATTTCTGCTATTTTCAATGGTTTTAATCTAAACAGGTCTTGTGCAAACCCGATATAGGTTAATTGTGGATTAGGTCTTTCAACAACCTTTATCGACTGGTATTTACCACATGCTTTCAGACATCCAGCACATAAAATACAATCTGAATTATCTGTGATATTGGCTGGATATAAATCGACTCCGCAACTCTTGAAGTTTAAATTATATTGATATTTTTTATGGATACAGGACTTATCCTTACATGTATCACAGACATTCTTGTTTTTAACACGCCAGCCGATGAATGAAAGACGGGAGTATAATCCTAATAAATAACCAACAGGGCATACATAACGACAAAATGTATTCTTTTCATAAACAGCACCTATTAAAATTGAGACTCCAACTATCACTAAT
>JARKSP010000091.1 GCA_029974225.1 Erysipelotrichaceae bacterium | reverse complement strand
ATCATTGCCCGGCAGTTTCAAGAGCTGCAAGAAGTTCTGAAGGCTTGTAATAAATTCTGCCTCCTAGCTGGTAAGCTTTGATTAAGCCTTTGCGTCTCCAGCTTATAAGGGTTTGACGGCTCTTCCCTAAGAAGCGGACGGCTTCCGGCTGGCTAATAGGCTTTTCGGCTTGCGGTCTTGCGGGCTGGGGTGCTGGCTGCCCGGCAATTATTCTGCTGGCAATGTCTTCTGCAAAGCGGTCAAGGTCTTCAGCTTTGACAAGTAAAATTGTGTTGCGGTCTAATTCAGCTATTTCCATTTTTGGTGTCATTATTCACCAACAAATGTAAAAGACTGAAACACAATTAATAACGGTCTTTTTGCAAGAAAAATTAACCTAAAAAGCCCGACTTGAAAATGAATAGGTTAAAGTGAAACTTCTGAAGAGTATGGCCTTAGTCTAGACTTTACTATATTATACAAATACTCTTCCCAGGTTTCAGCGGTTGTTTTGGGAGCGGCTTTATATTCCGATTCAGTATGATAGGGTTGATTGTCTCTAGGCCATAATTTGAAGTGAACAAGAAACATCCCAACGGCAATGTGTTTGTTGTATTTATTCAAGTCGGTTTCATTAAACTGCCTAAAGTATAATACCAACTTAAAAAATACAGACTGATTCAAAATGCCATTAATAAACTTCTTGTCTTTATCTTTTTGAGTTTTAATATCAATACTGATCTTCTTGAAATGTTTGTTGAAAGTCTTAAATAGCGGGTCATTCTTGTCCAGGTTAATAGCCGCTAGTTTTTTGTGATATTTCTTATTGAAAGAGGTATCTAATTCTTCATACAATTCTGTATCCTCAAGGTTATCTCTAATGTCCCTGACAGCCCAACACAATTCATTTTCCGGAATATTATACTTATGTGCAACTCTTACGGCAAATTCATGGTCTTGAGGCAATATTGGCCGGAGGTATCTAAGTTCAGAAAATGGTAAATATCTTTTCATACTGCTTCAGTCTTTACAACTCTCATAACTTCATTTAAATTCTTTGTCTTGCCTATTGCGTCCCTTCGGGCTTGTCTGTCAGGATTAATATAAGCTTGTAAGGTCTTCAAATCAGAATGACCGCTAATTGCCATAACATGGCTAACGCTTATATTATAATCATTCAGCAAGATTGAAAAGCAAGTTTTTCTGCCGGTGTGCGAACTAATAAA
>JARKSP010000068.1 GCA_029974225.1 Erysipelotrichaceae bacterium | reverse complement strand
TCTGATTTTATCGACCGATCCTATATTTTTTAATAATATTTCTTTTGATTTGTTTCCAATACCTTTAATGTCATCAAGTGTTGACCTTAACATTTCTGATGATCTTTTATCCCGATGAAAATTAATTCCAAAACGATGTGCTTCATTACGAAGCTGCTGAATTATTTTAAGGCTTACAGAGTTTTTATCCAGGTATAACGGCACATTATCACCGGGGAAATAAATCTCTTCCAGTTTTTCAGCAATTCCTATTATTGTAATTTTATCATCCAGATGCAAGTTCTTAAGACTTCTGACAGCTGACGATAACTGTCCTTTTCCTCCGTCAACAACTATCAATTGCGGTAAAGCAAGGTTTTCCCGAATAATTCTGCTATATCTTCTAAAAATTACTTCTTCCATTGAAGCAAAATCGTTTGGGCCCTGAACAGATTTAATATTGAAGTGTCTGTATTCCTTTTTTGATGGCTTACCGTTTCTGAAAACAACACATGACGCAACCGGATTTTTACCCATTATATTTGAGTTATCAAAACATTCAATATAAACAGGTAACTGCGACATATGAAGATCTGCTTTCAGCTTAGCCAGGTTTTTCACGGTCCGGTCTTTTGTACTTATATCGAGTCTCTTTTTCTTTTGTTCCATCATAAAATATAAGGCATTTCTATTTGCAAGTTGCAGAAGCTTAAGTTTTTCTCCTCTCAGTGGAACAGTATATTTTATATTCTCAAATTGTATATCAGGTTTAAAAGGTATAATAAATTCTGGCGAATCACCTGATAATCTTTGTTTTATTTCTGTAATTCCGGAGCTGAGCAAAGATTCCTTGTCTTCATCTACCTTTCCTCTCATTTCAAGTGTATATGCCTGTATTACAGCTCCATTCACAACTTTAAGATAACTTATAAATGTGTTGTATTCATCCTGTACAAACCCATAAACATCAACATTTTTTATAGTATTGCTGACTACTGTCGAATGACTTTTGAATTTGTTCAGGATTTCGATCTTGTCCTTGATTATCTGAGCTTCTTCATAGCGGGTCGCTGAAGAATATTCGAACATTTGCTTTTTTAATTGATCAATTACCGTTGAGATGTTTCCTTTCAGAATACTTCTGATCTGCTTAATGTTCTCTTCATACTCTTCCTCGCTTTGCAGGCCAACACATGGGCCTTTACAGTTCCCAATATGGTACTCAAGACACACTTTGAATTTACCTGATTTAATATTTTCATTTGTAAAACTAAAAATGCAGGTTCTTGGTTTATAGAGTTGCCTTATTATTGTCAAAAAAGTCTTGACCATAAGCGCTGACGTATAGGGACCAAAATATGATGATCCATCCTTAATCAGAGTCCGTGTGCTGAATACTCTTGGGAATAGTTCTTTTTTTATGCATATCCAGGGAAATGTTTTATCGTCCTTAAGCAGTATATTATATCTTGGTTGGTATTCCTTTATCAGATTATTTTCAAGTAATAGTGCATCAGCTTCAGAATCAACTACCACATAACTTAATCCTTCAGCTTTTTTAAGCATGATTTTTGTCTTGGCTGATTGATTTTTTGCAAAATATGAACTTACACGTTTCTTAAGATTTTTTGCCTTCCCTATGTAAATGATATTCTGCTTCAGATCCAGAAACTGGTAGACACCCGGTCTTTCAGGTAAGTGATTTGATATTTTTTCCAGATCAATTGACATTACTCAAAGAAATATAATTATTCTGGAATAAAAACGATAATTATTCTTTGAACAAGGGAACAAAATTAAACTTACCGGAATCAAACAATCCTTTGTCACTTAGCTTTAATTGCGGTATAACGAGCAGGGCCATGAATGATAATGTCATAAACGGTGCTGAAAGATTACTGCCCATTGATCTGACCTTTGATGTTAGTCTTTCATATTCAGCGGCAACGTTTTTAACCGGCATATCAGACATTAGTCCTGCAAAAGGAAGAGGAAGCAGATCAACTGAATTATTATCTGATACTGAAAGACCCCCTTTCGTCCCTACTATAGCATTGATTGCTGAAGCAATATCCTTATCATTTGTCCCGACACATATAATATTATGACTGTCGTGAGCCACAGAACTGGCAAAGGCTCCTGTTTTAAGCCCGAATCCTTTAACAAACGCGATTGCCGGTGGAGCGTCATTGTATCTGTCTTTTACGACTATTTTCAGAATATCGTTCAGATTGTCAGATTCGACAAATTCTTCCTTACCAGAATTAAATATTAATTCTTTTGTCAAAAGACTACCATCAGAAACACCAATTACTCGTATCCTGTTTCCTTCATTTTTAACTTTAAGCTGGTCCTCAGTTATTACTGATGATTTGAAATTATTTACTACATTGTTACATGAATAAGTAAAGAGAGTCCTGCCCTTTTCAAAAACTTTTTTCCCATCAATCCATGTTTCCAGGATATCCATATTCAGGTAGTTACTTAATATAACAAAATCTGCAGGATCTCCGGCCCGTAGCAGACCTGCATCAAGAGAATAATGTTTAACAGGATTCAATGTACAGCTTCTTATTACTTTAAAAAGATCAAAACCTTCTTTCAGAAGTTCTATTATCAACCTGTCAATATGTCCTCCCATAAGTGTCTCCGGATGCAAATCGTCGCTGCACAGCATGACCATATCAGGATGAGTAGAAATCAGGCTTTTCAGTTCAGAAAGGTTGCGTGCTGCACTGCCTTCACGTATAAGTATCTTCATCCCCAGCTCAATCTTTTCAAGTGCTTCACGTAATGATGTACATTCATGATCTGTTGATATTCCTGATTCAACATATTTCTTTAAATCATTTCCTGTCAGCCCTGGAGCATGGCCATCAATTGGTTTTCCCGCCTTTAATGCTGCTCTTAATTTATTGTGAACTTCCGTATCGTCATTTATTACTCCGGGAAAATTCATCATTTCAGCCAGAAATTTAATTTCCTCATTATTGAGTAATTCTTCTATATCTGACTGATCAATAGTTCCACCCGCCGATTCGAATTTTGTTGCAGGTACACAAGATGGTGCGCCAAACCAGAATTTAAGAGGCACTTTTTCCGCATTTTTCATCATGAATTTAACCCCATCAATGCCAAGTACATTTGCTATTTCATGAGGATCAGACACCACACCGGTTGTTCCACGTGAAACGGCCTGTTCTGCAAATGAAGAAGGAGTAAGCATTGTGCTCTCAATATGTATG
>JARKSP010000052.1 GCA_029974225.1 Erysipelotrichaceae bacterium | reverse complement strand
GACTCCACTCTTGCTACGGCTGCCGCTTTTATCGTAGTCGGAAAGCAGCAAATCAGCACTGCAAAGAATACCAGAATTTTCAAAATTAATTTCTTCATATTATTCCTTCCCCCGTAAATTATCATCCTGTAATTTATCAGTAATACATTTCCCCGGACTTTTCAGTCCTCAGTAGCCTGTCACAGCTGGGCTGAACCGGAATATGATTCAGTCATACGCCAGCACAATACAGCTGACAGAAGAAGGCTAGTTTTCCTCTAACCTTTCAGAAATATTATAGTTATTCCATACTAAACTATATTCATAGTAATTATACCATCACAATTTTATATTTATCAATTGTTTTTACATTATTTTAGATCTTTTTTACATTTTTTAGGTTTTTGAGAAATAAACCGTTGATTTTGTTATAAAAAAGGGATTATGATCCCTTTTTTTGCTTTAATCATGGAAACTTTTTTTGTGTTTACTGCCAACATAAACAGTTAAATAAATTTAATGATGACAGCTAGAACAATTGGCAGAACAGCTGTTATCGCAATGCCGCCTAATATCAAAACTAGTAATCAGGAACGAATCTAAATAAAATAGCCAGAATAATAAGCAGAGCATATGCAGCTATAATACCACCTATTATATAGACTGTTATTTTCCAGACCGTTTTTGCTCTTCGGTTTTTGATTGCCAGCTGTTCATTTATTCGAGAAAGCTGTTCAGCTAAACTATCATGTTCTTCTTCTATTTCAATCTTAGAACCTAACAGTTGACTTACCGGCACCTCCAAAATCTCCGCCAGTCTGATCAGCAAATCAGAATCCGGAACCGATAGACCCTTTTCCCATTTTGATACAGTCTGTCTTACTACGTTAAGCCTGGTTGCCAGCTCTTCCTGAGTCATGCCTTTACTTTTACGAAGGGCTTTTAAATTTTCTTGGAACATAACCATTCTCCTCCTTATGTCTTCATTATATTTATGAAGATTTGTTGCCTCCAGCAATACAAAATAACATTATTACAATTTTATATATATTACTGATAATATAGCACGAATCAATGGTTCAAAGTTTCTAAAAAAGCTTTGACAATGCCGCCAAAGCTTTACTTTTAATCTTTCTGACCAGCCAGTCTGGTTCTGATCCTGGTTGAGAAATACTCCAGGACTATTGTCATAAAGATGATACCCAACAGCATTGCGCCGGTATCCGACCAGCGGCGGGCATTAATGGCAAACATCAGCTGGGCCCCAATGCCTCCAGCCTGGACGATACCTAGGATGGTTGCATTTTTAACGTTAATATCTAAACGATACAAGACAATAGAAATGATATTTGAACTAAGCTGTGGAATCAGGCCATATCTGATCTTTTCAAAAGTTGAACATCCAGCCGCATCCAGAGCTTCTGCAATACCAGGATTCAAATCCTCAATAACCTCAATAATAAGCTTTGAAAGCATTCCGATAGAGCCAATAGCCATTGAAAGCACACCCGCAAAGGCTCCCGGTCCGATAGACTTGACAAACATAATACCTAGCATAAAGGCTGGAAAAGCTCTGATGATACTGATCAGAGTTAAACAGATGGTATTAATCCATCTTGGACAGATATTACGGCTGGATAAAAAAGCCAGCGGAATCGCAAACACCAGTCCGATAATCGTTCCTAAAAAGGCAATCGCCAGAGTTTCAAACAGCATCTGAAGCAGGCCATATTTACCCAGGTCAGTAATTACGGACATTGAAGGATTGAATAAGCCTTTAAAAGCTGCAATAGCGATTAATATTCCCTTTTCATTTATTCCTTTGAAGGAGATGGTAATGGTAGTCAGAATATAGAAAACCACAAAGGAAACTAAACCAATAATAAACTTTGGTAAAACTGAAGGGAATTTTTCTAATTGAGATTCAATGGTTAAATGCTTTTCTGTCATCATCCCTGCACCAGCTTCTTTCTTAATTCGCGAGAGATGGTTTCAATAATTACTACCGTAATTACCAATACAAGTACCATCAAGCCTGTATTGCCATATCTTCTCCAGGTTAGCTGTTCGTTAATCTGAACTCCAATACCGCCGGCACCAACATAACCCAGAATAGCGGCACTTCTGACATTTGTTTCAAAACAGTATAGAACTGTTGACCAGAAAAATCCTCTAACCTGCGGATATATTGCCTTCATCATACATTTGACGCGGCTGGCCCCCGTTGATTCCAATGCCTCATAAGGTCCCATATCAACTGTTTCAATCTGTTCATACATCATCTTTACACAAATGGTATAGGTAAAGATGGTGATAGAGATTGTTCCGGCCAAGGTACCGGTTCCAATTACAATTGATAGTAATTGAGCATAAACCAGTGTCGGCAGGGTTCTAAGCAAACTCAACAGTCCCTTATGTCCTGCAAGATATACCTTATTCAGCTTAAAGTTGCTAGAGAGATAAAAACTCATTGGCAGGGCTATCAGACATCCTACAACTGTTCCTAAAACTGACATCACGATGGTGTCAATCATTGGTTTCTGCATGTCTCTCCAGAAACCCCAGTTAGGCGGTATCATTTCTTCAATCAGAGCCCAGAAAGCTTTTGAACGCTGGAATAACCTTGGTATATCAACTTTGGTAAAAACAGCACAGAAAACTGAGAACAGAATTATCGCTATTGTAATATATGGTGTCCAATTGAATTTCTCCTTGACAACTTTACCATTTTCTAATGTATATTCCCGCGGAAAGAAAATGTGTAAAATATCATCAATCATTTTTCTTCTCCTTCATTAAGTCATCATCGGTAAGTTCACGACCATAAATCATCTTTAGTGTTTCATTGGTTACATTTCTGGTAGGACCATCATAAACGATTTTACCGGCATTGATACCGACAATTCGATCCGCAAACTGCAGTGCCAGGTCAACATGGTGGATATTAATAACAACGGTAATATTCATATCTCTGTTGATACGTTTAAAGTCCTCCATAACCACATCAGCCATAACCGGATCAAGTGCGGCAACCGGTTCGTCTGCCAGAATAATTTCCGGATTCTGCGCCAATGTTCTAGCCAGGGCGACACGCTGCTGCTGACCGCCTGACAGCTGGTCCGCTCTAGAGTAAGCTTTTTCTAAAATTCCCACTTTATCCAAAGCTTCCAAAGCCTGTATCTTATCCTGCTTAGAATATAAGCCCAGTAATGTTCTAATAAATGACATGTCAGCTACTCTGGCTGCTAAAACGTTATTGATAACCGAAGTTCTCATAACCAGGTTGAAAGATTGAAAGACCATACCGATCTTTCTTCTGAACTTTCTTAACTCCTTACCTTTTAAACCTGAAACATCAATGCCATTGACAGTTAATCTTCCAGCAGTAATATCAATCATTTTATTAACTGTTCTGATTAATGTTGATTTACCTGCTCCTGATAAACCAATAATCGCGACAAATTCACCCTGCTCAATTTCCAGATTAACTTTGTTTAAAGCTTTTGTTCCACTGGCATAGACTTTGTCGACATTTTCAAATTTAATCATATTATTCTCGGGTTCCTCCCTGATTCTAAAAAAAGAGGATGCATTATTGTGCTAATGCACCCTCAAAAATAGTTTTTTATTTTTATTGGAATAATGCGTTTGCTCTACGAGTTGAATCATAGTCAGAGTCTTTACCGACTTGATAACCCATATGGCTATAAGGCTTGACAGCAGCTCGACCTTCTTCAGTATTACCTAATTCGATGAATACTTCCTGTAAAGCTTTAATCAATTCTTCTGTCATAACATCAGGATTATTTTTAGTGACAGATACAGTGTCGTTCATAATGTATTCTGAAACAGCGATAACCTTGATGATATCCCAGACTGTTTTGCCTTCAGCAGCTAATTCAGGATAAGCAGCTTCAAATGCAGTAGTAGATGCAGCATCTTTTCTAACGTCTGCATAACCGACTGTAATGTCACAACCACCTGTTAAAATGCTTTCCATCATAACAGCATAGCTTCCGTCTGGAGTAACATGAGCCAAATTAGCAACGGTGATTTTTTCTTTGCCGGCACCTTCACCAAAAGTATTGTTCAGCCATAAGCTTGGATAAACATAGCCAGCACTTGAAGTAGAAGAACATACGTACCAGTTAGCAGCATTTACATCTTCCCAGGTTAAAGTATTAGCCTGAGCTTTTTCATATAAATCCATACCAATATCGGTAGTAATGTTGACATAGATTAATGAAGCATAGCCGGTAGCCATTCCTTCAGCATCTTTGGTTTTTCCAGCATTCCAAGGGTCAATTCCTAAAGCAGGGTCAATTACAACACCGTCTTCACCGGCAACACCATAACGTAATGCTTCAACTAACAGTTCTACACCATCAGAATACAATACATAGGTAGAAGCAGGAATTAAACCGATATCGATAGTACCAGAAACCATTCCTTCACCAACAGCTGCATAGCTGGTTCCAACCGTCACTTCAACTTCATCAACGGTGAAGCCTCTAGCTGCTAAGCCATCAATGATGATCTGAGCTAAAGAGCGGTATCCTAACTCTTCATTACCGCCAGCAGCCTGTAAAATAACATCCGCATCCTTTGATGGAACAAACGCAACAGTTAATTTTTCAATATGCTTGTCGTCTTTTTTGGTATCACCGGTACAACCAGCCATTGAAAAAACCAGCATTGCGCTTAATAAAATAACTAAAAATTTTTTCATTGAGATAAATTTCCTCGCTTTCCACCTTTATTATATAACTATATGGTCAAAAATACTATATCTACCGGACTGTTTGTATCATTTTACCTTTCGATTTAATATAATGAATTAGTAAATGGAAAAAGTAAAAAGGAGAGGCAATGAATCAGACAATCCGAATAGCTGGCATTATCTTTTGTATTCTGTTTGCGCTGATTTCTGCATTTTTAAATAATAAATTCAGAAGAAATCTCGAGAATAGCATCCAAAATGAACAGCCGGATATTGAAAGACAGATAAAGAAATATCTGCTTTTTCTAACGTTTATGGTTATAATCGCAGCCTTGTTTACCATGATCATTATCTTGATGAAAAAAGAAACTTAAGGAAGTTTCTTTTCAATTCTTCTAGCCACTACCACAAATCTGCCGTTATTAATTGTAAAATCACAGGTAGAGAGTGTTATCAGTTTATCTCCATATACAGCAGTCACTCCTGTATCATATAAAGCATATTTTTTGCAGGTATCCACATACCATTTAAAATCAGCACTGCCAGAAGCATTAATGAAATTGTAAAACGGGAATTCATCACTGCCGGTATTTACTCTGATACTGAAAACCGCAATAATTTCATATTGATAGCACTCATAGAGAGTATCAAAACTGATAATTGGATGCTGACGGTAGAACTCAATGTCTTTATATTTTAAAAGTGCCGCAAACATTGTTCCGTCACTTCGACGATGCCCATGAATTATTACATTATCCGAAGGAAGAAAAGGATCACAGTTCTCCTGCACATAAGGTAACCCGCCAAAGGAATATTCTTTCTTGAAATTCTTATGCAGATAGAAATCTTTAATAGCTTTCTTCTGCATTACCGGATAATCAATAGGAGTGTTTTCAATCTGAATCCAGCCAATCATATCATTGTTCTGTTCATGTAGTTTCTTATATGATTCAATTTTTCTTTTTTCAATTTCCAGTAGAGCCTCATTTTGTTCATTGATATTGTCTGTGGGAATTATTATGTCTTCCCCTCTATCTAACTGTTCCTTTAAACTGGATAATTCTTTTTTCGCTTTTATCGATTCAATATAATAGGAAGCGACAAAAGAAGAACTGACAATAAAGATCATTGCCAGTATTCCAATGATAATGTTAAATTTTAGTCTAATCTTTTTTTTCATATCCATAGCCAAATAATACCATACCTTAGCAATTATATTCTATAATATAAATATGAAAATGGAAAAGAAAATTGAAGAAAACACCAATTTAGACGAATATCTGCAAAAACTTCTGTTTTCAAAGAAAGATATTCATCTTTTAAAAATGGAAAAAAGGATCACAGTTGATGATATAACTGTTACCTCAAATCTCGTTTTAAATAAAGATTCTATCTTAGAAATCGATATCATAAAGGAAGAAGAAATCGATAAAAAGCCAGTTATACAGGATTTAAAGGTTCTTTATGAAGATGATTTTGTTCTGGTTATTGATAAGCCGACAGGAATTATCATTCACGATGACGGTAATGAAAATACCCTGACTCTGGATAATCTGGTAGCTGGATATTATCAGTCAACCAACCAGAAACATCGGATATTACATGTCCACAGACTGGATAAGGAAACCAGCGGCTGTATCATATATTGTAAACAGTCGTATCTGATTTCTTATTTCGATCACTGCATGGCCAATAATCTGATAAAAAGAAATTATCTGGCCTTAGTAACAGGCATAATAGATAAAGAAATGACAATAAATAAGAAAATTGGCAAAGACAGACATAGCAGCAATAAATATCGTATTTCTGACAGCGGCCGACAGGCCATAACCATCATTAAACCTCTTAGACATCAGGATAATACCACTTTAGTGGAATGCACCTTAAAGACCGGCAGAACCCATCAGATAAGGGTTCATCTGAAATCTATCGGTCATCCTGTTATTGGCGATACTGTCTATGCAGGTAAAAAACACCGGCGTCTGATGCTGCATGCCTGTAGGCTGTCGTTTACTCATCCTGTAACCAGCCGAAAAATACAGGTTGAATCAGTATTTGAATAAAATTATCTATCAATCTGCAGATGTAAAAAAGAGCTTGGCGCTCTTTTTTATTGATTTATCTGTCCCTTAAAAGGGATTTGTTTTACTTAACTGTTGAACGAATAAGCTCCAGTACTTCTTCAGCTGTTTCCATCTCCAGTGCTTTAGCTGCCAGTTCTTTCATTTCTGCATATGACAGACTGTTGGCAATCTTTCTGGCTCTCAGAATTGAAGTAGCACTCATAGAAAACTCATCCAGCCCTAAGCCAAGCAATACTGGTATAGCATCTGGCTCACCAGCCATCTCGCCACACATGCCAGCCCATTTGCCATGTGCATGTGCACCATCAATAGTCATCTTGATTAAGCGTAACAGTGATGGATTAAATGGCTGATACAGATAAGATACTTTTTCACTCATTCTATCAGCTGCCATTGAATACTGAATCATATCATTAGTTCCGATAGAGAAGAAATCAGAAATCTTAGCAAATTTATCGGCTAATACTGCTGCTGCCGGAATTTCAACCATCATACCAACCTGAATATCATCTCCGATAGCAACACCTTCAGCAACCAGTTTGGCTTTTTCTTCTTCATAAACTCCCTTTGCTTCTCTAAACTCATCGATAGTGGCAATCATCGGGAACATAATTCTTAACTTGCCATAAGCAGAAGCTCTGATTAATGCTCTCAGCTGCGTTCTGAAGATATCTTTCTGGTCTAAGCACAGTCTTACCGCTCTATAACCTAAGAACGGATTCATTTCTTCAGGGAACTCGTAGTAATCTAAATGTTTGTCTCCACCGATATCCAAGGTTCTGACCACTACCGGCTTACCACCCATTGACTCTAAAACCTTCTTGTAGGCTTCAAACTGCTCATCTTCTGTTGGCCAATCCTTTGCACCCATATACAGGAATTCCGTTCTGTATAGGCCAACACCTTCGCCACCGTTTTCCAGCACTGCTGCTACGTCATTTGGGGTACCGATATTAGCTGCCAGCTCAATATGATGTCCATCAACGGTTACAGTTGCCTTATCTTTATATTCCCTTAAAGCTGCAACTTCTTCCTCATATCTCTTAGCTTCAACTCTGTATCTGGCAATAGTCTCTTCATCTGGATTAATATAAACCTTACCTTTTAAGGCATCCAGAATCAGCATATCTCCATGTTTGATGGTTGACATAATGTTAGTCACACCAACTACTGCCGGGATTTCCAGACTTCTGGCCATAATCGCTGAGTGTGATGTTCTTCCGCCAATTTCAGTCGCAAAACCTTTAGTATACTTTTTGTTTAACTGCGCTGTATCTGAAGGAGTCAGGTCATGAGCTACAACAATAACTTCTTCATCAATCAAAGACAGATCAGCAATGTTGACACCCAGGATATGATATTTAATACGTCTGGTAACGTCTTTAATATCCGCCGCTCTTTCTCTCATGTAGGCATCCTCTAAAGATTCAAACATGCTGATAAACATGCCTGCAACTGCGTCCAGAGCATAATCAGCATTAACACTTTCGCTGTTGATCTTATCGATTACTCCATCACATAAAGCCGGGTCATCGCAAACCATCAAATGGGCATCGAAAATCTTTAAATCATCTTCAGATAATCTTCCTGTTGCCTTTTCTTTAATTGTTTCGATATCCTTTTTACTTTGTTCAAGAGCTTTATTGAACTTTTCAATCTCTTCAGCAGGATTTGACTGTTTACATTCAATAACTATTTCTGGCGTCTCCAATTTGTACGCTTTAGCGATTGTAATACCGCTACTAGCTGCAATTCCTTTTAACATTTTTTCTTTTCTCCCCGTTATTTAATCTAACTTTAATTTTATCATTATTATACTACCTTTTCAAGCAAGCTAAAAATTGTTCCATTGCTTTTCGCTTAAGAGAGTAATAGGTTGTCTGTGAATAGTAGGAATTCCACCACAACGATTCTCTTTTATGAATATACTCCTGGGTCAGTATTCTTCTGGAGTCTTCGTCCAGATCATTTAAAGCAAACTGCACCAGAATATATAGATCATAATTCTTATCCTGCTGATGGTAGTTTTCAAACAAAAATCTACTCTTGTTGTACTTGTCAAAAATGTTTTTTACCATTTGACTTATTTCTCTAAATTTTTTTGCCATAAAATCACCCATTTATAAAATCCGGTTTTCCAGACGACTTTTTATCCGAAAAAACGATATCAGCTGAAATCAAGGTTTTAGTTAGCGCTTACATAAACACTGACAGGCACTCTAATATTAAGTGCTTCATTACCAATTATTTCAGCAGACTAAATAAATTCATGTTGCATTCTATGAGCATTTTCACACGAATCATAAAAACCAGGTTTTCTTTACTCAGTCAGTAATAGCAGCAGTTTTAAGCAGATGCAGTTAATATCCTTTAAAACATCAAGCTTAATCCGGCATTCACTATTCCAGCCTTAATTTTACCTCCTTTACTCTACTTCTAAAAACCTGAATAACTCTTCTCTTCGGTTTTCCATATCCTGGTAACCTAGATTAAACAGTTCTTCCAACTGCTCATAGCTTCCACTTAATCTGGTAACTCCACAGTCTTTGGACGGTCTTATAAGTATCGCCTTGCCCTGTTTCTGCAGCTTTTCCACCAGTCCCAATTCGTTATAAAATGAAGTTACGCGATTGTCGATATTGGCTAGCATCGTTGGAAACTTTCTGTAAACAAATTTTAATATTTTATCTAGAATAAAACCATTTGGCTTTCTAACATAACTTTCGTCTTTAGTAATGATTACCAGATGCTTGTCATGGCCGGTAGCAATACTTCTTTCAATGGAAATCATCGTTCTGATTCCGCCATCCAGATATCTCTGACCTTTGACTTCTGTCATTTTCCCGGCCAGCGGCAGTACAACACTGGCTTTGATATGACCGCCATCAGCGGTAAAGCTGTTTTTACCATGATATTCCAAAACCTCTTTATCCATATTAAAAACGCCAACTTCAACCTCTCTGTCACTGTTTTTCAGAAAATTTAAAGCTTCTTCAAAAAAAGGTTTGAAATAGGTTTCCTGCAAATATCCTATGCCCATAAGACCGCCTTCTTTTAATAATGGTCTTATGCCCATTACATCTTTATCTTTAATTGCGACCGTAGAAATATATTTCATTTCTTCTATCCTTTCTGTCGCATAGCAAAAAGCATACGCTGTAGTTGCTGAAATAGAAGCTGAGTATTTGATATAGATATTATTATCACTTAGCCATTTTAAGGCCCCGGCAGTATAGCAGCCCCGAAATCCTCCGCCTTCTAACACCAATCCAATATTACTTTTCATATTTAACCCTTTCATCACAGTCGAAAATGACTTCTGATTGCAATCGGCACTGTGTTAAAACCTCATGGATATCCAGTATCTGACTAAAGGGATTAACTTCTGATTCAACCAGGCCATTCTTATAACAATACAGGAAATCTCTCAACTGATTGGCAAACTGATGGTCATAGTCTTTACCTATTGAAATCATTCCATTGTTTTCATTATATAACATATTTCTGTTTTCTTCCCTAGATTGATAGTAAATTTTGTCCAGTCTTGAAACTCTGGGAAGATAAAGGTTGCCTTTTTCACCTTGTATTTCACTTATTATCTGAGTATCTGTAACTTTAGAATGCAATATCACGACTTCAAAATCGCCATAATGAAAAACAGCCGTACCCCCACAGTCAACGCCATTATCCAGAAACTGAGCACTGGCATAAATCCTGTCCGGTTTACCGAAAAGAGCTACAGCATCGGCAATAGCATAAATCCCCAGATCCATGATTGAACCGTTACACAACTCTTTTCTAAAAGTTGTAGGGTTTTCTTTCCTTAAATAGGCATCATAGCGACTGGAATACTTGCTGAAAATAAAGACCGCTTTTCTTATTTGTCCTATTT
The DNA here is from genome assembly GCA_029974225.1 of Erysipelotrichaceae bacterium. Lineage (GTDB taxonomy): Bacteria > Bacillota_I > Bacilli_A > Erysipelotrichales > Erysipelotrichaceae > UBA1783. The sequence continues at coordinate 9,654 of JARKSP010000052.1, read as the reverse complement.
TAGGCAGATATTCCTTTAGAATCCTTAGATTGGGACTGTAAAGCGGAACTGTCCCGTCATGCAGATGAACATCATGCTCTTTAGCTGTTTCAATCATTTCCCTGACCTGCCGATAATTACAGGCCAGCGGTTTTTCACAGAAGACCGGGAACTTTCTTTTCAGACATTCAAGGGTCATCTCATGATGTTTAGAATTCGGGGTAGCCAGATAGATGGCATCGACAGTACCTGATTCCATCATTTCAATGTAATCTTTAAAAATATTTTCTATTCCATACTTTTCAGCAAATTTTACCGCATTGCCATATTGCCCGCTGCAGACAGCGGTAATCTCTATCTGTCTGACATAACTGACACCTTCCATAAACATATCACAGACAAAGTTTGTTCCCACTATTCCAATTCTCATAAAACTCCTCTTTCTGTTATAACTTTATTTTATAAATCCTTTTCTTTCGTTCCTCTGGAAATAAAGGATGCCAAAAAGGCACACGTACTGTTTCTATATATTCTGCCTTCAGTGCTTCAATTGTCTTTCTGGAAGCCTCATTTTCCGGATTACAGGTAACAATCAGTTCGCTAAGACCAAAGTCCCTGGCTAGATTCAGCAGCAGAACGGCTGCTCTTCGGGCATAGTGATTGCCTCTATATTCCGGCTCTATTCTATAGCCTATGTTTCCATAGTAATATAATTCCCTGTTATTGCCTAGTCGCAAATCACAATAGCCGATATATTCATTGGTTTGTTTCAGATAAATGAAATAGCTTATCTGTCGATCATAAAAATAATCCATCCTTAATACAATCAGATCATCTCTTAATTCTCTAAAATTAACTATTTTCTTCATCCCATAGGTCACTCCTATAATAATTGTACTGGATTTTGACAAACAATTGTGCTATTATTTTATGGACAACGGTATAAAAACTTATTTAATGTTTTTTAGAAATTATATCTTGTCAAGTCAGCAGTACTTGTGGTATTATTTATGAGCACTGAAATTCAGACAAGGAGTAGTACTCAAGAGGCTGAAGAGGCGCCCCTGCTAAGGGTGTAGGTCGGGAAACTGGCGCGAGAGTTCAAATCTCTCCTACTCCGCCATTCTCTTATTAAACAAAACTTATTTACGGTCCAGTGGTGTAGTGGTTAACATGCCTCCCTGTCACGGAGGAGATCGCGAGTTCGATCCTCGTCTGGACCGCCATGCAGGTGTAGTTCAATGGTAGAACGCGACCTTGCCAAGGTCGACACGGGGGTTCGATTCCCCTCACTTGCTCCAGACTGCTTTATTGGTAACGGTTTAATTAAGCCGATATTTGAATTGATAGAAGAAATCTGCCCCAGATGAATATAACCATCCAGGCAGTTTTTTTTATGTCCCAAAAGATAGATAAACAGATTAAATATGGTATAATTGATAGGCAGTTATAGATGTTCTGAAGGGAGTTTTAATATGAGAGAAATTATTAATCTTAAAGATAAAAAAGCATTATTTGAACACCTTGAAAAAATGCATCCATACGACATTGTTGAAGCGCTGAAAGATTTAACCGCAGCAGAACAGGATCTGCTTTATTCGTTGCTTCCCGAAGAGGAGATTGGCAGAATTATTGCCTATATGGAGCCGGAAGAGGCAGCGGATGTAATTGATGATTTTGAATTTGAAATTCAGAAGAATATTATAAATGCCTTGGATCTTGATGATGCCGCTGACATTATCGTTCACCTGGATAATGAGAAAGAATTAATTGATGCCTTAGAAAATGAAGCAGGTATTAACAAGGTTCTTACCTATGAGGAGGACGAAGTAGGAGCTCATATGTCCGACGGTTATATTGACCTTGTTTTAGGTATGGATATTAAAGCTGCCACTAAAAAAGTTATCAGAGATGCAGGTGAGGTGGATATCCTTAATCATATTTTTATTGTTGATGAGGAAAACAGGTTTAAAGGCACTGTTGAGCTAAGGGATTTAGTTAAAACCAAAGCACCGGCTTTTATTGATGATATAACCGAATTAAGTCCCTATGTCTTAGATACAGATGATATTGAAGAAGCCGTTCACAAAATGAAGGATTACGGCTTATATGATATGGCGGTTGTAAATGAAAAACTGCAGCTGATTGGTATTCTGACCATCGATGATGCTATTGATATTTACCATGAAGAAGCGGTTGACGACTTTGAGAAATTATCTGCTCTGCCCGATACCAGCACAAAAGGACTTCTAGAATCGGCAGCCAGACGATTGCCATGGCTGCTACTGTTATTATTCTTATCCATGCCGATCGCAATTGCCACCAGTCGTTTTGAAGAGGTAATTACTTCCGTGGCTGTACTTGCCTTGTTTCAGCCGCTGATTCTTGATGCTGGCGGAGACGTGGCCAGTCAAACTCTGGCGGTGACATTGAGACTGCTTGCCAAAGATCGTGAAAAAGCCTTAAAAAACGGCGGCAAGGAAATTATGGCCGGAATCCTTAATGGTATAGCGCTTGGTATTGTTACCGGTCTGGTTTCTTATATTATTTCCCGAGCTATGGGAGTTCAGGAACCTTTTAATGTATCACTGGTGGTATTTATATCCCTGACTTTAACGGTCTCTACCGGGCCGATATTCGGTCTGTTTATTCCTATTCTGTTAGACAAGATGAATATTGACCCCGCGGTTGCATCGAGCCCGTTTATCACTACACTGATAGATATAACCAGTGTGATTATTTATTTTGGCTTTGCCACATTATTATTGGGGGTGTTTTAAATGAAAGAACTGATGAGTTTAAACGATGCCCAATTAAAGAAAACTTTAGCTAAAATGCATCCTTATGACATTGCTGAAAAAATGAAGGCAGCATCAAAGGATGCTCAGATGCGTCTAATCACGTTAATGTCACTTAATAAAACAGCTGAAGTCCTTTTAGAGCTGCCAACCGAAGTTCTGAGAAACTTCTTTAGTCTGTTAACTGAAAGTCAGAAGAAAAGATTTTTACAGGAATTCGAAATGGATGATCTGAAATACTTCATAACCAGTTTTGAAGATGATTATCAGGTTTACCTGATAAGCTTATTATCCCCTGCCAAACAGGCAATTCTTAAAACATTAATGAGTTATGATGAAGAAACAATCGCTGCCATCATGAGCACTGATTTTGTTACCATCAGTAAAAACTCCACCATTAAGGAGGCAACTGCTCATATTATTAATAATTCAAAGGACAGTGACTTTGTTGATGATGTTTTCGTTATCAATAAGAATAATGTTTTAATAGGCAGCGTTAATCTAATAGATCTGATCAGTGCCAGAGCCACTGACTCACTTGACAGTATTACCTACTCTATTAAAAACTATCTGAAAATAGATGATTCAATAAATCAGAGTTTTAAAAAGTTCCAGAATTATGCTAAAAATGTCCTGCCGGTTCTAAATGATGAAATGCAGATAATCGGTATCGTTACAGCCGATGATGTTTTAAATGTGATGGTTTTAGAACACGAGGAAGATATTGAAAAAATGACCGGGGTTGGAGATTATGATGAAGCCTCTAACGCCTTTGTCAGAGCCTATCAGAGACTGCCATGGCTGCTGATTTCGGTATTGTTAAACATGGTAATAGCAGTACTGTTATCAGTGTTTGAAAAAACACTGATTGAAGTGGTTGCCTTAATCATGTTTCAGCCAATGATTCTAGGCATGGCTGGAAATATCGGTACCCAATCTATCGCCGTAACGATTTTAAAACTGAATCAGGATGAACTTGAAGAAAAGAAGGCTGAAAAGAAGCATATTGGCAAAGAACTGGGAATCGGCACTCTAAACAGTTTCGCAGTAGGACTGGCAGGGCTGTTACTGTCTTACGGAATATTAAGATTCATCAACATGGGAACTCACAGTCCGTTACTGCTGGCCCTGACGATTGGCACATCATTAATGGGCGGTATGTTTGTCTCGGCAGCGGCAGGTGTTTTCATTCCAATAATCTTAGAAAGATTTAAGGTTGATCCGGCAGTTGCCTCTGGACCAGTCATTTCAACATTAAACGACCTTTTCGCCTTGCTGATATATTTCGGTATTGCCACCTTAATATTTATACTGTAGGGAAAATAAAAACATGAGATACATTTTCTTGATTTTCAAGCAAGGGTATCTCATTTTAATTTGAAATATAACGAACAGCAGTCATACTGACATATAGTTAAAAACAATGCTCTCTTTAAAGCAGGTACTCAATACATTAGAAGAATAAAGGCTGAAAAAGTATCTTTTTTTATTTTCCCCTATCATATATCTGTTTTGTTTAATTAAGTCTGATATTAAGATATAATGTAAGAAGTAGATGGGAGAACATTATGAGAAAAGCCTTGAAAGTCGCCTTAGAAGTAGAACAGATAGCAGCTAAAAACAAATATGATATTATTGATGCCTATGAAATACATCTATATGGCGACGAAAGAGACAATTTTAGTCTTTATCATTTATTAAATAAGCCTGTATTGACAGTTCACTATCCGTTAAAAAGATGTGATATTGTCCAAGTGGCTCGAGAAAGAAATACTGAATACTTTAAAAAAGTAGTTGATTTCTGTAAAGAAATAAATGCCGGTCTAGTAATACATGCTGACAGCCCCTCTTTTGATGTCTTCAATAACCCTGATGTCGAAGCTTTCTGCAAAATCATCAGAAGAAAAAAAATTATCCTGTATGTAGAAAACTGTTATTTGCACATCGGAGCTAAGGAAGGGCTGAATATTATTAAATATTTGAAAAACAGAATTGGAGAAAGATATGTCTATCCGCTTTTGGATACCTGCCATCTGATGATGAGTTCAATGTCTTTCAAATATGAAGAAAATTCTTTTTTCCAGACTATGGACGACTATAAAAGCAGACATTTCATAATGCATTTAAACGATAGCATCGGTTCAGGAGAAAAAGAAACCGGCGGAATACACGGAACCAACTTTTCTCGAAACTCCTATCTTTTAAACAATATTCTATGGAAAATCTATAACTATGAAAAAGAAGGTTATAAGGTTGACTGTGTACTGGAAATAAATGAAGAAGATTATATCAATGTCCCTGATGCAATGGAACTGGCCAGGAATATCGATATCTTCTGGAACGATTACATTATGCAGGAGCTGGACGAATACTAGAGAAATATCTAAAACAATTATTGTGCTTTCACTTTTTTCTTATTAAACTCTATAATATAGGTAGACTATTTTATATAAAGATAAACTATGAACAAAAACTGGTATCGATTAGACACAGCTGCCCTACTGTTCCCGGCAGTTATGAACAAAAACTGGAGCAATGCCTTTAGACTGGAGGCGACTATCAATCATGAAGTCGACCCTTTTGTCTTGCAGAAGGCGGTTGATGATTTAAAAGTGCGGTTTCCATCATTCTATGTTGGTCTGCGCACCGGTTTTTTCTGGTCTTATCTGCAGCAGATGGAAGGCACCCCTCAGGTTATGACTGATTTTGCCTACCCGCTGACTTTTATGTCTTATCGGGAATTGAAGAATTGCTGTATCCGTATCCTTTACTATAAAAACCGGGTCGCGGTAGAATTATTTCATGCTGTCACTGATGGTACCGGAGGCAACATCTATTTATGTTCTCTTTTAGCCCGGTATCTGGAAATAAAATTTGAAATTGATATTGGAAAAAGTCCCTTTGTGGTCAATCATGATGAGCCTGTTACCGCTGAAGAGCTGGAGGACAGCTTTCATCGATATACCAACAACTATCCAGCCAGCCGGAAAGAATCTAAATCTTATCAGATCAAGGGAACTAAAAACAGGAGTGACTATTACACTTTAATTACCGGTGTTATTGAAACTGAAAGATTAAAAGAGGTTTCTAAAAACTATGGTTGTACCATTACTGCTTTTTTAACAGCTGTGATGATTGAAAGTCTGATTGAAATGCAGCAGCAAAAGCGCTTTCCTCATCTTCAGAAGCATGTAAAAGTCACAATTCCAATTAACTTAAGAAGGCTTTACGGCAGCAAGACCGTGCGAAATTTTGTCCTGCCGCTTAATGTCGGGGTCGATCCTAAAAAGGGAGATTATTCTTTAAAAGACTTATGCAATTCCATCGCCAGTCAGTTAAACTACGAAATAACTCCGCAGAACATGGCCAGCAAAATCGCATCCAATGTGACGCCGCAGAAAAACTTTCTGCTGCAGATCACACCTCTGATTTTTAAAAGGCTGGTTCTTGGAGCCATCTATCATCAGTCGGGAGTTCTGACCTCCTGTCTGAACATATCTAATCTGGGGGTTATTACCCTGCCAGAAGAAATGAATCCTTTCGTTGAGCGAATTGAATTCATCATTTCACCACAGAAGAACAGTATTAACAATTGCTCAGTTTCTTCTTACAAAAAACATACTTTTATCAACATCAATCGTAATATTGTGGAATCAGAATTGGAAAGACGCTTCTTTTCTAAACTGGTTGAATTGAATATACCTGTAACCATTGAATGTAATAGGGGGTAATTTAAAATGTATTGTGTCAAATGCGGCGTTAAATTAAGTGATGACCTGACAGTCTGTCCATTATGTCAGACCAAGGTTTACTATAACGAAGAACAGATCAAAGCCAATAAAGAAAAAAAATATCCTGAAAACATGCCGATAAAAAACAATGCCAACAAATCACTGGCTTCGATTTTAACCATGCTTTCTATGCTGGCCATTACCATAGTTCTGATTTTATGTTATCAGCTCTATGATGAAATAAGATGGGGCGGATACGCTATTTTCAGCATTGCTGTCTTTTACTGTGTTCTTGTTCTGCCTTTATGGTTCAAGAAATTCAACCCTATTGTTTCGGCAGTAATAAATCATACCGTAATATCGTTATTTCTTTTATACATCAATCTTAAAACTGATGGCAACTGGTTTCTCTCTTTTGCCCTACCCTTAAATATTATCATCTGTATTAATGTGGTGCTTTCTATAATACTGATCAAATATGTCAGCAAAGGCGGCTATTTCATTGCTGGAGGTATAATCATACTTATTGGGCTATCCAGCATGCTGATTGAGTTTTTCCAGCATCTTACCTTCAATACCAGAATGTTTATCTGGTCTGGCTATGTCATCAGCTGCTGTGCTATCTTCGGACTCTTCCTGATCTTAGCTGGTATTATCAAGCCTTTAAAGAATTATCTGGACCAGAAATTCTTCATCTAGAGTGTTATTTACACTCTTTTTTTATTTACTAAAAATTGAAATGCCTGTATAATAGGCACAAACATTTGCGAGGAAAATTTATGGAAAAGAACAGAATGGAAAAGAGATATGGCCTATCAACAGCCATTGCCATGGTCATTGGTACCATTATCGGAGCAGGAGTATTTATCAAGGGCGGAAAAATTCTTAGTCTGACCGGCGGTAACATGCTGCAGGCAACCGCAGTAATTCTTATTGTGGGACTTATCTGTATTATCTGTTCGCTGGTTTTTGCGACCCTTGGTTCTCAATATGAAAATGTCAATGGTGTCATTGATTTTGCGGAAGTGGCTCTGGGTCCTAAATATGCCTATTTTGTCGGCTGGTTTATGACCACTATTTTCGCTCCAACTATTGCATCAATGCTGGCCTTTTTTTCAGCGATGATGTTCGGAATTCTATTCGATATCGAAGCGGTGGATTTTGCGACCGGCAACATCAACTATATGACCATAGGTATTGGTGCTTTCTTTTTAATGTTTGCCTATGGTGTCAATGCCCTCTCCCCAAAGATTGCCGGTAAACTGCAGGTGGGGTCAACCGTAATCAAACTTGTTCCCCTGGTTCTGATGGGGATTATCGGCACTATCGCCGGACTGGTCAACGGTTCGACTCAGACCGTACTGAACTTTGTCAAAACCAGTGAATATATTGCCAGAGAAGGCGGTTTCTTCAATGCGATTGTCGGTTTTGCCTTTGCCTATGAAGGCTGGATATTTGCGACTTCAATCAACTCAGAATTAAAGGACGCCAAGAAAAATCTGCCTTTGGCTCTGATTATCGGTTCAGTAACGGTAACTCTGATATATGCCCTCTATATCTTCTCCATGAGCGCTCTGGGAGATGTTTCGGTAATCATCGGCACCTGGCCTTTCGGTGAAAAATTGGCTGGTCTGGCCTTTGCCAAGGTCTTTGGGCCGCCATTCGGGGTTCTGATCTACGTGTTTATTACTGTCAGCTGTCTGGGAACCTTAAATGGTGTGGTGATGAGCAGCTGCCGCTCTCTTTACTCACTGTCAGTTAGAAACCTGGGACCTAATCCAGAGTTTTTCGCTGATATCGATAAACAGAATGACTTCGCTATCAAATCATCAATAATCGGTATGATCCTGGCGGGCTTCTGGTACGGCTGGACAACAACGATCTGGATGGGCGGACCTGATATGATGTCAACCCTGCACAGCAGTAACTGGATTGGCTGGGAACCGGATGAAGTCTGTATTATCTGTCTGTATATGATGTACATTCCGATGATGATCGGACTGATGGTTAAAGCTAAGAATCTGTCTTTTATGCAGAGATATGTAATTCCGTTTTTCGGACTGCTTTCCTGCCTGTTTTTCTGTTACAGCTGCTGGGTTGGCAAAGGCTATCAGCAGTGTATCGGTTTTCTGATTTTCTTTGCCCTTGTTGAACTGATAGGTTTTGCCTTTTTGAAAAAAAATGCCAGGAAGTAGTCAGCGGACTGCTTCTTTTTTTATCCGGCGGTTATGTTATAATTTAGCTGTCAGAGCGAAAGGATAATAATATGTACTATAGCTTTAAAAAAATAAATATTGAGTCTCCCTTTCCCACAACTCAGTACGGTCATATCTCCCAAACAAGGGAATTATCTGAATATAAAGATCATCTGTTTGCCAGAGTCATTGGCTTTAAAGATGAAAAAAACTGGATAATCCATCTTTCGGCGGATGTTTTAGCTATTGACAGAGAGTTCCGTTTAGAACTTCAGAGTGCTGTCAGAGAAAGACTGAAAAACAGAAACATCAGCCTGATAACTTCTGCCACCCACACCCATTATGCCAACAGTGTTCAGAATGCCGAATATGCCCGCTACTTAAGGCAGATTTTAATTGAAGGCATTGTCGATATGGAATATCAGCAGTTGGGCGAAATCAGATGCAGCTATGATATCAGGCCTTCCAAGGCAATCGGTAAATCCAGAATTTCCGGTTATGAAACCGATATGGAATATCTGTCTCTGATTACCTTTTTCAAAAATATGGATGTCCCTTTTCTGAGAATTGTTATCTACAACTGTCATCCTACTATTCTGCATGCCGATGTGCCATATTTCTCAGCTGAGTATCCAGGCTATCTTTTAAAACTGCTGGAACTGGATGACGAAGACTGTGACAATAGCTTCCTTATGGGAGCAGCCGGGGATATTTCTTCCCGCTTTATCAGGAGCGGTCAAAGCTATGAGCACATGGTTGAACTGGCCAAAAAGCTTTATTTCGAAGTTAAAATTCTGACAGCCGGAATTTGCCTTAAATACCCACTGAAACTCGACTACCGGGAAGTTGAAGTCGACCTGGAGCACGAATTTAAGCCGCTTGATCTATCAGGTGTCCGCCATAATCTGACGGACAGAGAACTTGAGACTATCAGATATGGCCAGATTGTCC
>JARKSP010000030.1 GCA_029974225.1 Erysipelotrichaceae bacterium | reverse complement strand
ACAACAACCTTTTTATACCAGATAGACTATGGAAGGTTAAAATTAATAAAGAGAAGCATCTAACTAAACTAATTAGCATCCTCCTTACTACTGATAGGATAAAATCAATATTATCAAACATTGCTACAGGCACAAGCAATAGTATGAAAAACATCTCTCAACCTAACTTTTTAAAAATAGCTTTATATACTCCTTCCTTACAAGAACAAAAAAAAATCGCATCCTTTTTCACCGCTATTGACCAGAAGATATCCCAACTCAAAAGCAAGAAAACCCTGCTGGAACAATACAAGAAAGGGGTGATGCAGAAAATATTCTCACAGGAAATCAGGTTCAAAGACGATAATGGGCAGGAGTTCCCGAAGTGGGAGAAAAAGAAGTTGAGTGAAATATCAGATAGGAGGACTGCTAAAAATAATGAAGGTAATGAAAACGTTCTTACAATTTCTGCACAATATGGATTGGTCAGTCAATTAGATTTTTTTAATAAATCTGTTGCTGCTAATGATTTATCGGGTTATTATCTTCTTAGGAAGGATGATTTTGTTTACAATAGAAGTTATTCTGCTGGATATCCTATGGGTGCTTTTAAGCGATTAAAACTTTATGATAGAGGTGTCGTTTCAACTCTTTACATATGCTTTACTTTTAATTCTGATACAAACCTCTCCTTTATAGAACAGTATTTCGAATCTGGCAGACATAATAGAGAGATAGAAAGAATTGCTCAAGAAGGTGCAAGAAATCATGGACTTTTAAATATTGGGGTTGGTGATTTTTTCAACACAGAGATATTATTACCATCCCTTCCTGAACAAACCAAAATCGCCAATTTCCTCTCAGCCATTGATGTTAAAATAAACCACACCCAGAAGCAGATTGAGAAAGCTGAGGTCTGGAAGAAGGGTCTGATGCAGCAAATGTTTGTGTAACTAACTTTTATTAAGTGATATATCGATGATAAAATACGAAAAAACAGATAAATTTTTTGCAAAATCAAACATTTGCCTTATATTTGCATTAACAGTACCCGTTTTGCATACCATAAGAACTGCAGGCGGGTCATTTTTTTATGTAGCTATGCCAAATAAACCCGCCTATACCATAGCCGACCAGTTAAAGCTTCTGAAATCACGAGGTATGCTTTTCAGGAATGAAGCGCAAGCAGCCGAATTGTTTAAAAACATAAGTTATTACCGATTTAAGGGATATTGGTGGGATAGGCAATCCGATTTTACGCTGCATACGTTTTTACCAAACACATATTTTGAAGACATTGTTGACAGGTACAATTTCGACCGCCAATTGAGACTTATTCTGTTCGATGCCATTGAACGCATTGAAATCGCTCTGCGTACAAAGATGATATATTACATGTCTGTAAGTTATGGTGGTTTGTGGTATTTAGACCCCGCATTTTTCGAGAATACAACCATTACGCTGAATGGTGGTATGATTAAAACCATTCATCAAAACACTTTGGATGAATTGAAGAAAGAATTTGACAGAAGTCAGGAAAGTTTCATTAAAGACCATCGCTCTCGTTACCCAAATAAAGATGCAGACGCATGGAAGACCCTGGAAGTGGCTTCGATGGGGACGCTCTCAAAATTTTATAAAAACCTGAAACACCAGTTACCTGAAAAAGCCACCATCGCAAAAGAAATGGGATTGAACCTGCACAGTGAACTTTCCAGTTGGCTGGAGGCTATTGCTTATGTCAGGAATATTATAGCTCATCATTCCCGTTTGTGGAGCAGGAATATGGTAAAAAGACCTGTCGAAAAATTAAATAATCCTGTCGGGAAATGGTTCGTCAATCCACTTCTTCCCGTTCAGGCAAAGAAACCGTTTCTTATTATTTCGTGTATGGTCTATTTGTGTAACGAGATAACTCCAAACAATCAGATTAAGAGCAAAATACACGAACATATAAAATCAAATCCATCAATACCGATATATAAATTGGGATTTATGAACAACTGGCATAAAGAACCTCTTTGGCAATGAGCAAGCAACCTGAACTGATACTCGAAGAACAACTCATTGCAAAACTTCAGGAACATGGGTATGCACTGGCACACATTCCGAATGAAACGGAACTGATTGCCAACCTGAAGGTGCAGTTAGAAAAACATAACAATATTGCATTCTCCGATAAAGAATTTGAAAAAGTACTGCATATTCTCAGCAAGGGTTCAGTATTCGAGAAAGCCAAAACCCTTCGTGAGAAACAGCATATTGTCAGGGATAATGGCGATGACCTGTATTTTGAGTTCATAAATACCGAACAGTGGTGTCAGAACCAATATCAGGTTACCCATCAGGTCTCGATGGAAGGTAAATACAAGAACCGTTATGACGTTACCCTTCTAATCAATGGTCTGCCATTGGTTCAAATTGAACTGAAGCGCAGGGGGCTGGAACTGAAAGAAGCATTTAACCAGATAAACAGGTATCAGCGTCATTCATTCAGCAGCAGTTACGGTCTGTTTCAGTACGTTCAAATATTTGTTATCAGCAATGGAGTTAACACGAAATATTACGCTAACAACCGTTTCCAGTCATTTAAGCAGACCTTTTTCTGGACAGATAAGGAAAACAAGCGTCTGACAAATCTATTAAACGATTTTGCACCCGATTTCTTGGAGAAGTGCCATGTTTCAAAGATGATATGCAAGTATATCGTGTTAAATGAAACATCCAGGATACTGATGGTTCTTCGCCCTTACCAGTATTATGCTGTTGAGGCACTTATTGACAGGGTAAAGCACAGTCGGAAAAACGGATATATCTGGCATACGACAGGCTCTGGAAAAACATTGACATCCTTCAAGGCAAGCCAAATACTTACCCGTTTGCCTAAGATTAAGAAAGTGGTGTTTGTGGTTGACAGGAAAGATTTAGACTACCAGACTACCAAGGAATTTAACTCATTTAGCAAAGGCAGTGTTGACGGAACAGACAACACCAGACAACTGGTCAGGCAATTTACCGATGACACAAAACTGATTGTAACCACCATTCAGAAACTTAATGCAGCCATAAGTAGAAAGCGTTTTCTGGAACGGATGAAGCCACTTCAGGATGAACGAATTGTTTTCATCTTCGATGAATGCCACCGTAGCCAGTTTGGTGAGACACATCAGCGCATTGTCTCATTCTTCAAGAACATCCAGATGTTTGGGTTCACGGGTACACCCATCTTTGCTGAGAATGCCGTAAAAAATGAGTTAGGAAAGAAAACAACAAAAGAATTATTCGGAGAGTGCCTTCATAAATATGTCATCACAGATGCTATCAGGGATGAAAACGTTCTGAAATTCTCGGTTGAATATGTTGGCAGGTACAGGAACAGGGATAGTGTCAATGAAATTGATATACTGGTTGAAGACATTGATGTTGAAGAACTGATGGCATCAGGGGCACGGCTTGAAAAAATTGTTGACTACATCATTGCCCATCATAACAGGAAAACGCACAACAGAGAGTTTACAGCGATGTTCTGCGTCAGTAGTATTCCAACATTGATACGCTATTACGAGTTACTGTATCGTAAGAAAATGCTTGGAGAACACGATTTGAAGATTGCCACTATTTTCAGTTACGTTGCTAACGAAGATGATGTTGATGCAGATGGTTTCATCCCAGAAGAAGTAAGCGTTGCGGCAGAACCAGAGATTGCATATGCAACCAATCCACATACCCGTGAGAAACTGGATGAATTTATCGGGCATTACAACCAGATGTTCGGGTCAGCGTTTTCAACACGGGACAGCCAGAGTTTTTACAATTATTACAAAGACATCAGCAAAAAGGTTAAAGAAAGAAAGATTGATATAGTGCTGGTAGTGAACATGTTTCTGACAGGATTTGACAGTCCATCCCTTAATACTCTTTATGTTGACAAGAACCTGCGATATCATGGATTGATACAGGCATATTCCCGAACCAATCGCATCCTGAATGAATTGAAGTCACAGGGCAACATTGTGGTTTTCCGTAACCTGAAAAATGCCACCGATGAAGCCATAACCCTTTTCAGCAACAAGGATGCTATTGAAGAAATCATCATGAAACCTTATGATGAGTACGTGAAGTCATTTAACGATGCATTTATCAACCTGCTTCAAATAACACCCACTGTCAACAGCGTGGATAATCTGATAACAGAAGAAGATGAACTTAAATTTGTTATTGCCTTCAGGGATTTAATGCGTATTAAGAATGTTCTGACATCCTTCTCCGACTTCAAGTGGAGCGACCTGTCAATGACAGAACAGCAGTTCGAAGATTATAAGAGTAAGTATCTCGACCTACACGACAAAGTAAAGAGTGACCACGCAAAAGAAAAGGTAAGCATACTTGAAGACGTGGATTTTGAACTGGAACTTATTCACCGTGATGAAATCAATGTTGCCTACATCATTCGCTTGCTCATAAAATTAAAAGCCAACCAGAAGAAGGATGCAGACCAGATTGAGAAGGAAATATTCAACCTGTTGAACACAGAAATGCAGTTAAGAAGCAAAAAGGAGTTGATTGAGAGGTTCATCAGGGAGAACATGCCAGTTATTCTGGACACCGATGATATTCCGCAGGAGTTTGAAAAGTTCTGGATGGTGGAGCAGGAAAAAGCGTTTCTGAAGATGGTTGAGGAAGAAAAACTATCGAAAGAAAAAACTCAAACACTCATTGAGCATTACTTGTATTCCGAGCAAGAGCCAATGCGGGATGATATATTGGAACTGCTGGTTGGAGAAAAACCAACACTGCTTCAACGTAAACAAACTGGTGATAGGATACTGAGAAGAATAATTGATTTTGTTGAAACGTTTATTAACGGAATATCAGGATGATGTATACATTTATCTAATGTATTACTTCAGATAATATATTACATATTACTAATAATCAATGTAATAACAATACATAATATTTTAAAACTTATGACCTTATTTGAACCAGAAATACGACCTTAACCCAATATTGATGTATGAGAAAAATTCTTTGTTCTAATCTCGCATATAGCTGTATAACAATCACATAAGACAAGTTAAGGTCGCATTACAAGTGAAGTTAAGGTCAATAATATGAGTATGAACATAGATATATATAGATAGATGGTTAAGTAGGGTTTGGTGAATAAGTCATTCCGTTTTTACAAATACTAATTCATTTTGGTACCGGATAAAAATATCTGGTATCGAAAAAAGTGATGATAACGGCTCCGTGATCTTAACCTCAACCTCCGGGTAATAACCATTCAGCCTCCTGTATGCTTCTACCTGTTTCTTTAAATCGCTTCCCTCGTTATAAGCTTCCCAGCTTAATGTATTGATCCTTGCATAACCATTTTGCATGCTCACTCCAAGCTTTGCACCAAATTCAACTTGTGCTTTATCCTTTCCCCGAACTATGGGTCTTACATATGGCTGGTATATGTTAACTATCCGGTTTTCAATACTATGAGTGTGT
>JARKSP010000118.1 GCA_029974225.1 Erysipelotrichaceae bacterium | reverse complement strand
TTATTAACAGCAGAGTCCCAATTGCGCATAAAAGCACCAGTTACATCATAACCTTGTTTTATTAATAGATAGGCACAAATGGCACTATCAACTCCTCCAGATAATCCAACTAATACTTTTTTCATTTATTTTTCCTTTGTTTAATTATATCATACATCAATCTATTGATAAAAAATAAAAACCCTATTAAGGGTTAGTCTTTAAAATGGCGCGCCCTGCAGAAATCGAATCCACAACCTCTTGGTTCGTAGCCAAGCGCTCTGTCCAGTTGAGCTAAGGGCGCATGTTTGCTCCCGCTAAATAATATTATCAAAAAGGCCATTTAATTTCAATAGTAAACTTACTGGCATATTGACTTTTTTCAAACTCATTGTAAAATAGTTTTAGATTATGAACACTTTAATAGTTGATTACCTCTAATTGCAGCGATTGGTGACAGTGCAAGACCATATTAAGTAATTGATGAATTGGGAAGTGGGAGTCTAAGGGGTAGTAACCATATAACTTTCAAGTGGTCTATAATGACAATTTGGGTGGCACCACCCGTAACGGGTCCCAAAACTGGTGTTTTTTTATTTTTAGGAGGTTTAGATTATGAAAAGAATGCTAAGTGGAATTAAACCGACTGGGCAATTACATTTAGGCAACTATATCGGCGCTTTAAGAAACTTTGTCAAATATCAGGATGACTATGAACTATATGTCTTTATTGCTAATCTGCATTGTGTTACATTCTATCAGGAGCCAAGAGTCTTAAGAAAAAACCTTAAGGATGCAATCGCCTTATACCTGGCTTGTGGTTTAGATCCTGAAAAATGTACAATTTTCCTGCAGTCCGATGTCTTTGCTCATGCTCAGCTTGGCTGGCTGATGGCTTGTCAGAGTTATATGGGAGAATTAAGCCGGATGACCCAGTTTAAGGAGAAAAGTCAGAAAAATGATGAAGGCATCACAGCGGGACTGTTTACCTACCCTTCTCTAATGGCAGCTGATATTCTGCTATACGATGCTGATTATGTTCCGGTAGGTGATGATCAGAAACAGCATGTGGAATTAGCTCGAGATTTAGCAATCAGATTCAACAACCGCTATTCTGAGACTTTTGTCGTACCAGAACCGTTATCGCCAAAGGTCGGAGCCAGAATCATGTCTTTATCTGAACCAACTAAAAAGATGAGTAAATCTGATGAATCAGATAAAGGCTGTATTTATCTGCTGGACGATTTGGCTACAGTAAGAAAAAAAATAATGAGTGCCGTAACCGATAATCTGGCCAATGTAGATTATGATAAAGAAAACCAGCCTGGCATCTCCAACCTATTGGAAATCATGTCTAGTCTATCTGGTGAGGCAATTGATTCAATTGTTTCAAGATATCAGGGTAAAGGATATGGTGAATTTAAAAAAGAAGTTGCTGATGTGGTCTGCAGAGAAATTGAAATGATTCAAAAGAAGTACGATAAAATTGTCAAATCAGATTTAATAGAAACAACTTTAAAACAAGGCGCTGAAGAAGCATCTAAAATATCTTATCGAAAACTTAAAAAAGTTCAAAAGAAAATGGGCGTGGATATTTTCTAGACACAAAGGGATGTCGGTGACATCCCTTTAAAATTTCGTAATGATTGTATCATAAATCAACAGCTAATGCTGATTATAAAGATATCTAGTGCGATTGTATTCTTAAGTGAACTAAATTGTTTCAATCTCCTAAAAATCCGGTTTATAATATTTTACCCTTACTTTCAATGAATGTTTACCACTATCTTCTGTACTGACATACAAATCAACTGAATATCCCTCACCCTTTTTTATTTCCTGCAGTAATTCTTCAACTTTATCTTCCGGGATCTGCCCAACAAGGCTAGGATACTTATTGTTTGTCAATGTAACAACAACATTTATACCCTTTTTGCCATTTGACAAGACTGCATCTTCCAAATCAGCATCACAACAAATCAGACAATCCTGATAGTAGTGTTCTCCACTGATAAATTCATCCTCCTTTATCAGTTGTTTTATTAGGTTTTGACGTCCTTCACTATCGGTATTCTTAACTTCCATGATATTATCGTAAATAACTTTTTTATTCTGCTGAAACTTTGTTTTAAAGTCAATTTTCTCTTCCTTGATATCAGCAACATCCTCTTCACTTTTTGGTCCGGCATCAATTAATGATGATATGTCTTTTTTAATTCTTTTTAAAATATCTGATAAAACCATAACTCTCATCCTTTCCTGGTCAAAACCGCTTTATCTATTGCCATAATAACCCAATGCTTTAAAACATTCCGTTTCCTACATTTAAAATACTAACATAAAATCTTATAACCTTAATTACTTTCTTGCATATTTGTTTATCGCAATAACGACAAAACCATACATCAGAGCCAGAAGCTGATTATGGTTTTCTTTGACATCCACTGTTATCATATCCCTGACCCCTGGTTTCATATCAATTGAAGCGATTACCTGTTCATACTCATCGTAGATTTCAACTTTTCTATCATTAACTCTACTGTAGGCTCTCCATTTATTGGTATCAAGTTCAAAATGAAGCTTTCCTTCATCAAAGCCTACACTGATGATACCATAATGTTCATCATTAACCTCTAAACAGAACTCATAAGAAACTGAATCGTGAATCAGGCCTTTTCTTCTTTTTGATCTGATTTCATAAACATCGGCAACAACCTGGTCACCAACGACAAAATTGACTGCACAGTTTTTTGGTGTCAGTCTTCCATCAATCAGATACTCAATTTTCTCCTGGCTGTTAAAAACCTGATAAATACTATATTTGGTGTTTTTTGTTTTATTGATTACAAATCTATTATATCCTTCTTTAGCGACAAACAGTTCCAATTCAGTGTTATGTTTTATTTCTTTGGCTATCTCTATTACCTTTTCAACCGAGGTGACAGTAATTCCAACCGCTGCCACTGTTATTTGAGCAGCAGCATTTACAACTGATTTGACTATGTTCTTAATGTCTTCCATTTTTCATCTTCTCCTTCTATTCAAATAATTTATAACACAGACTTGTAAATTCTAAATAAAGATTCCTTGATGTTTCTTCAAATTCCAATTCTTTTAGCGCTTCAGCCATTCCCAGATAATACCACTTCTGGTCAGCCTTAGATTTAGAAAACCTGGCCCAGACATCTTCTTTAACATTATTGTAATCATGAACAATCGACATCAGGTTGGAAAGTTTATCAGCCAGTTTTAACTTTTTAAGATCAAGAGAAGCATTTCTGGTCTTTTCTATGCCTCTGCTCTTTCTCTGCAACCAGCTTTCAGATTTATCATCAGACATAAAGCTGATGTAACCGGCTATTTCTTTACCAAAATATTTTTCAATATCTTCTATTGTCGCTTCAGTATCTTCAACTGTGTCATGTAGAACTCCTGCTACCTTAATTGCCTCCGGAGCCTGCATTTCAGTTAAAAGATATAACACCTGCATCGGATGAACGATATAGGGCCTATCTGTTCCTTTACGATGCTGTTTTTTGTGCGCTTCACTGGCAAATTCAATTGCCCGTTGGATAATATTTAATTGAATCATCTAAAGACCTCCAAATGTTTATTTTTCTTTATTATATCATCAGTTATATTTGTTATAATAAAGGAGTTTAAAAAGGAGTTTAAAAGTATGGATGATGTTATCCTGATAATTATGACAGTCAGTTTTCTGGCCTCAATTGTCGGCTCTATCTGTGGAATTGGCGGCGGCGTTGTTATCAAGCCGGTTTTAGACTCCCTGATCCTGTTTGATTTGGCGACCGTTAACTTCTTAAGCAGCTGTACCGTTTTTGCTATGGCTTCTTTTAATGTCAGCAGTTCCTTTATCAGAAAAGAAAGTGAAATCGAATTAAGGTCTTCTTCACTGTTGGCTATCGGCGGTACCATGGGAGGACTGCTGGGAAAATATAGTTTTGAAGTTTTCAGAAACCTCTTTGCCAATCCTTCCTATGGCAGTGCTATTCAGTCTTTTATCCTGCTTATTATCAATCTGGGTTCTTTAATCTATACTCTCAATAAACACAGGATTAAAACTCTGCAAGTCACCACAACATTAAATATCGTCATAATTGGCTGCAGTTTAGGCTTTCTATCTTCTTTTTTAGGAATTGGCGGCGGCCCAATCAATATTATTGTTTTACAGTTTTTCTTTTCCATGCTGACCAAACAGGCAGCTCAGAACTCTCTGTTCATAATTTTCTTTTCTCAGGCCACCAGTCTGCTTCAGACTATGCTTACCAGATCAGTCAGCAATATTTCTTTACCTATCCTGTTTAGCATGATGATTTGTGGAGTAGCTGGAGCAGTCGCCGGTAAATACATCAATAAAAAAATTGATGAGAAATTCGTCAATATGATGTTTGTTTACCTAATGGTACTTTTAGTCATACTGAATATTCACAACTTCATTACCTTTATCAGTTGAATCCTCGGTTTTTTATGGTTTCAATAATGGTTATCTCACTGGCTTTTTTAGCTGGATAAATATTACAGATGCTGCCGATAATCAGTATCAGAATAATATATCCGGTATTACTGACTATATCTACTGCCACTTTAGTTTCAGCATATAGATTTATCATCTTTACAATGATTAAAACTGTTAGCCAGCTTATAAATATTCCTATTATAATAATCACAGTATTCTCTACTATAAACTGCAGATAAATATCTTTGCTGCTGGCCCCAAGGGCCTTTTTTATTCCTATCTCTTTCATTCGACTGTCAATACCGCTCAGGGAATTACTGACAATACAGATAATTGAAACTGATACCGAAACAAAGGCTAAAACTATCAGTACATTTCGAATCAGATCCAATAGATTAATCAGTGCATCTTTAGTCTGGCTCTGATCAATGAAAAGAAAATTATCTTTGCCTAACAGTTCGTTTAAATATCTTTCATTCAATCTGTTTTCGCTGAGAAAATAAATTCCGCTTTGACTATCTTTATTTAAATAATCAATAAATATAAAGACACACTTATCAAAATCTTCATATAGATTGTCACAATCCTCTTCCAGGATTCCCACTACTTTAAAGGTTATTCCCTTGATGATAATAGACTCGTTTATCTGATAACAGTTAAAATACTGTTTCAGCTTATTGCCTATCACGATCTGATTATCGTTATACATATTGCCTGTCTCTGTTAGAAAATGACCACTTTCAAAATTGAAAGTGAATATTTCTGCCAAAGAACTCTGACAGCCGATAATTTTATAATCTCTTTCCTGTTTCTTATGATATAAACTATATTTTTCTATCTGATTGCTTTCAATGAGTTTCTCTATCCAGTTATCACTTCTTTTTTTCAGCAGCTGAATACAGCTGATATTTAACCCTAACTGTTTAAAACTCAAATGGACATTTTCAATAATGTGACTGGAAATAATATTAACCAGTAAAACCAGTATTATTGAAATACAGACAGCAGCTGTTGTCAGATAGTGTCTTTTTCTCTGATAGAAAACTTCTTTAATCAACCACACGCCCATTCTCCATTCTAATTATCCTTTTACATCTGTTAGCAATGTTTTCATCATGGGTAACTATCACAATGGAAATGCCTTCCTTATTCAGTTTTTCAAAAATACCCATGATTTTCAGACCATTTTCTCTGTCTAAAGATCCGGTTG
The DNA here is from genome assembly GCA_029974225.1 of Erysipelotrichaceae bacterium. GTDB lineage: Bacteria > Bacillota_I > Bacilli_A > Erysipelotrichales > Erysipelotrichaceae > UBA1783. The sequence goes on along the minus strand of JARKSP010000118.1, from coordinate 9,361 downwards.
GTTCATCAGCCAGAATAATTCTTTTATTGGTAATCAGACAGCGGGCTATCGCCACTCTCTGTTTCTGCCCGCCTGACAGCTGACTGGGATATTTATTTAAAATATCATCTATTTCCAGATAACAGGCTATTGGCAGAAGTTCTTTTCTACTGTCCAGATAACGGGTGGCTAAAAGAATGTTTTCTTTAACCGTCAGATAATCCAGCAGATTAAAATCCTGAAAGATAACACCGATACTTTTTATCAGCTCCAACTTCTTGTTTTCAGGAAACCTGCTGACATCTTCATTCTGGAAATAGTAGTAACCATAATCAATATCATCATAGCCGGCGATTACATTTAAAAGCGTACTTTTGCCGCATCCTGAAACTCCCACAATTGCGACAAAACAGTTTTCTTCCAGTTTTAAATCCAGATAGTTTAAGGCTAAAAGATTGCTGTTATCAACCTGGTATCTTTTGACTGCTCTATCTAATCTGATCACCTAAAAACTCCTTGAGATAATCCGAAAGAATACAGACTTTTCTGTTTTCTAAACCGATGGCCGATATTAATGCTAACTTGTCATTGCTCATAATCACTTCGATGTCAATTCGATATTTCTGTAAACTTTTCAGTTCGTCTTTGAACTTCTCATCAATCAGATAATATCCTTCACTGTCATGGTTCAGCGCTCTTTTATCAACTGTTAAACCTTCCTTCTGCTGAAGATAAAAAATGACATTGACATGCTGGGAAAAAATCAGTTCTTTGTAATCTGTTTTAATAATTACCTTATATTTATCATCCTGATTATCATATCTAACTTTTTCTATTACTGCTGCACTAAAAGAGTTGCCATTGACAACAATAAAGCAGCTGTCATTCTCCTTAAGCAGAATATATTTTTCATAAGCCAGTTCCACCACGATAAAATAATCCAGATCCTTAATTGTTATACAGTTATTCTCAATTCTATAGATAAAACCATCTATATCGCTCAGCAGGTCTTTGCTGCTGCCATGTTCATTGACATAACTGATTAGTCTGTCATTTTTTTTGACTCCCTCTGTCATTTTTTTATAGATGGTTTTAATATATCCATTAAAAAATAAATAATGGCTTTTACTGTCGACAATGCCGAAAGTCTTATAGTCATAAGTGAAAATATCTCTTTTCACTTCTACTATTTCAATGTTCTCTTCAATTATTTTTTCACTGCTGCCGGTGGCCAAAGCCAGGATAACCAGCCCTATAAAACCGGCAATTATAAATATTTTCTTGCGCAAACTTATCACCCTATAACATATTTATCTGCCATCCGGTTTTTCCCTAAAAAAATGTTTCACTTCCTTACATGAAACAGAAGCAAAGACAACTTTGTTGAATGATATCAAAACTACTGATACTTTATCAAAAGAATAATTTAAAACAGAAATTAAAACGAATATTGCTATTGCGGCAATATTCACTTATTTTATTTAGTAAGCTTAAAACCCATTAATAGAATGGTTTTTCGTTGAAGAAACCAACGACTCTTTCAGAGTTGATAACATTTATAAAGGCCCCTGGATCATGCCGTTGAATAATATCCAATAGAATATTCGTTTCATACTGTCCGCACACTGTGTAGATTACTTTTTTTTCTTTTTGAGAGGCATAACCCACTCCATCAAGAATAGTCGCTGAATGATTCAGTTTTGTCTGAATATCGTGACAGATCTCCTCATCTTTTTCGGTGATTATAATAAAGATATTTCTTTTAAATCGGGTGTCTGTGGCTTTTACAACCTGTGTGCCGATAAACTGAAAGACTATTGAATACAATGCTGCATCCCAGCCAAATAATAATCCTGAAATCAGAAGCAGGGCAGCTGTTACCATCAATGACTCATTCCAGAAAGATTTCTTAAATCTTTTGGCAAAATAAATGGAAATAAAGTCTATTCCTCCGGCACAGCCATCAGCCATCAATACCAGTGATGAACTGATGCCGGATACTACCCCTCCGGCAAAAGCGTTAAGCAGCAGGTCATCTGTAACTTTATAGTAAGGGAAGATACCTACAAAAACGGAAGAAAGCACCACTCCAACCAAAGAAACCAAAGTAAACTGTTTTCCTACATATCTGATTACCAGAATAACTGCCGGCAGATTAAACAGGATATAAAGAATTGAATAGCTCAAATGGATATCCCAGTATTTTTCAAAGGCCCGAACTAAAACTACTGCCATGCCGGAAAATCCACCTGGGGTAATATTGCCGTAATGAATAAAAGAATTTAAATTCAGCGCTGCAATAGCAGCTGATAAAACAGCTAAAAATAAATTCTTTATCAGTCTTTTATCAATGTTCATAATTATTTTTTAGTATTACTTGGCTTCTGATAATCGTAATACTTTACTTCCTTTCTGATATTCTTTTCAATAACTTTCAGATTGAAAAAATAAACAAACAGTCCTGCCACCATCGCCAGAACTAAAATAATTGAAAAAAGAGAGATATAATCATTAACATTTTCTAACATAACTGGCCCTCCTTTTTAATATTAGTCATTATAGCACAGATTTAAAAAACCTCATCAAAATTGTTTCTTTCTAAAAAATCGGCGCCCTTCTGGCATTCATCTTTGCTTAACCCTGGATAATCCAGCTGTCTTAAAACTTCATAAACCATAATCGCCACCGTATTGGCAAGATTTAAACTTCTGGCTTTTTCCACCATCGGCAATCTGATACATCTTTCCAGGTTGTTTTTAAGAATTGTTTTAGGAATTCCAGTTGATTCTTTGCCAAAAACCAGATAGATGTCCCCTTTTACCTCGGTATAGTCAAATGAGGCTGGATATTTGTGACCATATCGGCTTAGATAATAGACTTCATCATCCTGTTTTATAATACTGACAAAACTGTCCCAGTTCAAATGTTCAACTATTCTGGCCTTATCGATATAATCCATACCGGCCCGCTGCAGATGACTTTCGTTTAAAATAAAGCCATAAGGTTTAATCAGATGTAAAGTCGAATCCGTCGCTACTGTGGTTCTGATGATGTTTCCAGTATTCTGAGGAATTTCCGGTTCAAATAAAACAATATGAATCATCTGTTTTTCCCTTTCAGATACTCCAGCAGTAATCTGGTTGCCTTACCTCTGTGGGATATTGCGTTTTTCTGTTCAGGAGAAAGCTGAGCACTGGTCAGACCATACTCCTCTGTCATAAAAATCGGATCATAGCCAAATCCATTATCGCCTTTCATTTCATAGGCAATAGAGCCTGACATAACTCCTTCAAAAACATGTTTTTCCTCATCAACCAGAGCAATGGCACAGACAAAGCGGGCTTTGCGATTTTTTTCATCTTTCAGCATCTTTAAGATGGTTCTGTTTTTATAATCGTAGTCATAACCTGCCAGAAACCGGGCACTGTGAATACCTGGCTGATTGTCCAGAGCTTCAATTTCCAGACCAGAGTCATCAGCAATGACAATCATATCATAGATGCCTTTAAGACTTTCAGCCTTGATCAGGGCATTTTCCGCAAAAGTACTGCCTGTTTCTTCTACTTCCAGATGTTCTATTTCCTTTAAATCATGAACCACATAGCCCAAAGGTTCTAATATTTCTCTATATTCTCTGACCTTATTACTATTGCCAGTAGCTATCATCACATCTTTCATTCAAGTCTTCCTTTCCCAAATAAACCAGCTCTAAACTGATAAAGTATCTTTCAGGATACCTCTGATCACTACTATATATTAACATCTGATAACATTTTTGTCCTTTAAAAATACCATAATCAAAATATGCATAGCGAATATCATTCTGTGTCAGATATCCCTCTTTTATAACCACCTGCAAGATCCTCGCCTTCAGCTTTTTTTCAAAACTGTTTTCCACGATTCTGACCGGTCTCTGTTTAAAAAGCAGGTAATATTCATTTAACAGGATTAACCTTCCTGTTTCTTCGCTGATTGACTCGTAGACGGTTTTAAACAGATGATGTCTCTGATATGGTTTTTTCAAAGCCGAAATCTTCTCACCCAGAATAACCATATAATCGAACATTAAATCTGTATGTTTGTACAGATACCATAAAGTCTGGCGACAGATATTTCTATTCCATAGTTTTTCGGTAGCCAGAGCCACCAGTTCAACCTTCCTTACATCTTCACTGGAAAAGATGTCGTTTCTTATTATCTGATAAGGTGCTTTTTTATCAGCAACAATACCATAATCAGCCATCTCAGCACTTAAAGCTGTCCCCTTTAACAGCTTTAGAATACCGACCTGCATCTCATCAACTCCTAGAGCAAACAGTTTCTGATAGGTTATTTTAAAGGAAGTCAAATCCTCTTTAGGCAGACCGGCGATTAAATCAGCATGAATAACGGTATTGTTTTCAATCAGTCTTTTTAAATTGATCAGCATTTTTTCGGTATTCTGATAACGACTGACAGCTTCTAGGGTTTCACTGTTGAATGACTGAATTCCCACCTCAAAGCGAAATCTGCTCTTGACTTTGTTGGTACAGATCAGCTCTATTAAATCTTCTGACAAGGTATCAGCCATCACTTCAAACTGAAAAGAAACATCCTCTTTAAAGCCAATCAGTCTTTCAGCAATCTGCAGACTTCTTTTTTTGTTGGCATTAAAGGTGCGATCTAGAAACTTGACTTGATTGACACTGGTCTTCTCCAGTTTATCAAACAGGTCAAAAAGATATTCTAAAGAAAAGTCTCTGATCCTGTTATCCAGAGAAGCCATGCAGTATTTACATTTGTATGGGCAGCCTCTGCTGGTTTCAACATAAAGATATCTTTTATCCATTTCAGTCAAATCAAAGTCTAAAAGATAGGGACTTTCTAGATTTTCCAGATAGCTGATGTCTGTTTTTATCCTTGCGGTATTGCGATAGTCGTGAGTAATCAGACCATTTATATTCTCTTTTTTATTAACATACTGCCAGAAAGTTATTTCGCCTTCATCCAGCAAAATACCATTAATGTCTGGGGTCAGATATTCATCATACTGATAGCTTACCTCTGGTCCTCCCAAAACAATATCCACATCTTTCAGCTTTTCCTTAATCATTTCAGCCAGTTTAAGTGTCTTTTCACCGTTCCAGATATAACAGGAAAAACCGATTAAATCAGGATTGACTTCAACTATGCTATCAACGATGTTTTCCAGTTTATCGTTGATAGTAAACTCTTTTAAAACTGTTTCATGTCTCTTATCTCGGGCAACATAAAGCCATCTCAAAGCGAGATTTTTATGGATATATCTGGCATTAAGGGTGGTCAGTAAAACTTTCATAATTCTTTTTTGTCATTAATATTGGTTTTTATCTCTTTTACAGATAAATGATAACATAAATGGCTCTGTTTTTCTTTAACCACAAAAAACAAAACTATGATAAGATAAAAATGTGAGGTAATTATTATGAGTTATATAATCGCAATTATGGTGGGGTATGGACTAGGCTGTATTAATCCGGCCTATTTTCTGGGTATTCTCAAAGGCTTTGATATTAGAACCAAAGGAACAATGAATGCCGGTGCTTCCAATGCCAAGACAACCATGGGCTGGCCAGCTTTCGTTATGGTAGCGGCATATGATATTTTAAAGGCTTTTATTGCGGTATTTTTAATCAGATACTTCTATCCGGCGCAGGAAGGAGCAGCAATTTTAGCTGGCTGTATGGCTGTTATCGGACATATCTATCCTTTCTATCTGCAGTTTAAAGGTGGCAAAGGCTTTGCCAGCTATATCGGTCTGGTTTTTGCAGTCAACTGGAAGATTGGTATCGTATTATTAGTCATCGGTCTTTCACTGTCGTTTCTGTCTAACTGGATAGTTATGGCCACACTGACTTTTATCTTCGGTTTTCCTCTGTACTGCTTATTCACCAAGGCTCCACTGATAACAGTCATCGCCGCCATGGCAGTCAGCTCAATAATTCTGGCTAAACACTTTGTCAACTTTAAAAAACTCAGAAAAGGAGAAGAAATCGGAATTAACGGCAAACCTGTCAGCTTTCTGACAAAAAAAGAAAAAGAATAACAAAGGAGATTATATTATGGATTTTAATTATTTTGAATTTAAACAGGAAATTGTGCAGGGAACAGAGAGTGAAATACGTCAAAAATACGGCGAGGGATGGTTTGTATTAAGACTGGGCTTCAGTAAAAAGTATTGGCTGGTCACCAGACAAAGCGATATAACTGTCAACGGAAAAAGTTATCGTGATTTTGCCCTTTCTTTTTATAAAGAAAAAAAGTTAACAGCAAAGCTTTTTGAAAAATTTAAAAAAGATGTGGCTAAAGGCAGAATTAGAGTATTCTGATGCGATAATATAACATATATAGTAATAAAAAGGAGAATAATATGAAATTTTACAAACGCAATGACAATGATCCATTATATGCTTTCTATCAGAAAGATGATCTTTACTACCCCGTCTTTGTAGAAAAGTATGGAACTGAACCTGTAGATGGAAAAGGTGCTTACGAAATTACCGATGAAGAAACAGTTCTGGCCTTAAACAAGTATATGCAGCCCTATGAACCAGGTAAACCTAAAATCTACATGGCCGGCCCATTATTTAACGAAGGTGACAGATACAGCAATCAACTAAACTCTGATGCATTAAGAGAAAATGGTTTCACTACTTTCTTACCGCAGGAAGTGGTAATAACCAATAAAAGCAGTGAACTGGTTAAAGGAGCCTGTTTCTACATGGACTTAAAAGCAATCTATAACTGTGACTACATCGTTGCCAACTGTAACGGGATTGAAATTGACTCAGGAACAGCAGCTGAAATCGGTATGGGATATGCATTGAATAAAAAGATGCTGCTTTATAAAAGTGATGTCAGAAACTATTACAATGAAAGATTCAGATTAAATAATTTCGTCAGTGGACTTGTTGATAATAAGGTTTACAGTTCAATTGAAGAAATACTGGAACAGCTTAAAAAATAAAGATAATGGATGGCAGAAACCATCCATTTTTAATATTTACTGCTACTAAAAAAACGTTGAAGTACCAGATAAATGGATATTTCAACGTTTATTTTTATTGACTGGTTTTTATTCTAAAGGACATCATCGTCTTCTTCATTATCCTCTTCTACTTCATCCAGCCCTCTGAAGATACCGATACCAGCTTTGGCATTTTCTAAAACCGCTTCGATATCAAGCTCATCCTGAGAAAACATTGCCTGATTCATTATCTCTATCAGAACATTCAGGTTGGTCCCATAGATTAACTTGATTCTGTCATTTTCAAAAGCCAGCTGCATTGATACATTAAACGGTGTGCCATGAAACAAATCACAGGCTATGACAATATCCTGACTACCATCTAAAGTCTTTAAAATCTCAACTATCTTTTCTTTTAACTTATGCATATCAAGATCTTCATTGTAATCAATGGCATATAAATTGTCCTGCCTGCCCATAATTAATTCAAGGCCTGATTTAATTCCGCTGGCAAAACCGCCGTGACCAAGTACTATTACACTTACCATAAGTCACTCCTTTTTATAGATGGGCTAATTGAATCTTAAATGGATTAACACCAGTATCTATACCTATGTCTTTAGCACCTTTGGCAGCCACAAACTGCATTGGTACTGTAAAGGCTATTGGAGCCAGATATTTATTGGTCTTGATTGAGAACACAATGTCTCTGGCGTCAACTTCAGTATCTTTCATGGTAATTAAATGCACCCTGTCTGTATACTGTTTAAAAGCTTCTCTAAAATGCAAACATCTTTCCCACTCTGCCTCATCAGACCCAAACATGAAAATCGTCTGATTGCCTTTTAAGCCCATCGTAGGACCGTGTGAATACTCTTCAATTTCATAACCCAAGGTTGGCAGACGCAGCATTTCACCAATCTTTAGCATCGCTTCCAAACTGCTGCTGTAATCTATTCCATAGCCCAAAGCAAAAATTCTATCACTGTTTAAAATTGTTTTAGCATTAGCTTCATACCATTTTTCCGACTCTTCCATCACAACTTCAAAATTATCAGCCAGGTACTTTGTATCAGCCATTAACTTCTCATACTCAGCCTTTTCAATCTTATTTAAAACCCAGGCAGTTTCTACTGCCAGAAGATAAACTTGCAGAACCGTAACAGTATACCCTCTGGTTTCTGGCGGAGTTTCTTCTTTACCACACAGCAGAGGTAGAACATAGTCCACATGCCTGGTTATCTCACTTTTCAAAGCTTCAGTAAAAACTAAAGTATCATAACCTTGAGTTTTCAGATGTTTCATAACATTAATCGTTGAAATAGAAGTTCCTGACTGACTGAAGCCAAGACATAAAATCTCTTCTTTCTTTAACAGTCCGCTCCAGTCTGCCTTTTCATAATTGATAAAGACTGTCGGATAATGAGCTTTGGCATCAATGCCAACAATGTGCTTAAAATAGTACTCTGCCAGGGTGGAAACATTGTAGGATGTTCCAGAGCCAAAGAACAGAATCTTTTTGTATTGTTTCTCAAGAAACAGTTCCGCAAAGGGTTTCAAAAATACCTCTCTGTTTTTAAAGGTTTCTCTAAGTGCCCTTGGCTGATCATACATATACCCCAGTACTGTCGGTTCCATACTACAAATCCTTAATCAGGTCAGCCATATTTTCCGGTGCATCGTCAGGGACAATTTGTACAGTGACCTCCACTCCCTTTTCAATCAGCTGTCTGAAGTGTGATAAATCTTCCTCAGTCAGAAACAAAGTCTTTTTAATATGATATTCAGCGGTTTTCGGCGGGGTGATATTCCCGACAGTTATCTTATCAAAAGTATAACCCTCATTATACATCTCCAGCAGATGTCTTGGTGCATTACACAGAACCATAACATTAGAGCCCCTATCCAGATTCCTTTTTAATTTATCTGCACAAGTGGCAGCATCATAAAAAGATAATTTCACGCTAGATGGTGTACCAAATTTTAAAGCTGTCTGTCTGAATTTATCCTTAACAATTGCATCATCAACAATAAGTATCTTGTCAATTTTATGATAAGGAATCCAAAAACTTACCACTTGTCCATGTATCAATCTGTCATCAATTCTTAAATCTAATACTGCCACTTAGTCCTCCTTAAGCAATTATGCCTAAAATACCCAATACAAATGCAACAGCTGCAACTATTACAATTACCTTGCCCATAGACATTTGTTTTCTTAAAAGACTGTAAATGCCTAATGTAGCGGCTAAAGATAACATTTCTGGTACAATTTCATCCAGATACTCCTGAACTACAATAACCGAGCCTGAAATCTCAAATTCCAATGGTGTGATAATTCCTACCCATTGAGCAACCATCGCTCCAATAGAAGCCATACCGATTATTCCGGCACAG
>JARKSP010000018.1 GCA_029974225.1 Erysipelotrichaceae bacterium | reverse complement strand
CTATTTTAATAAAATAATAAAGTGTGTTCATGCTTTTTTCCTCCCTATAATATAAAGAACAGAAACAATGATAAGAACGATGCTGTAAACAATTAACATGACAACAGTGTCAGACAGGGTTGAATAGTTACCCAGCATATTAATTTTAATTAATTCGTCACTGATCATTGAAACAGGATTATATTTGACAATCGGCGGAAAGATTCTCTGAAGCATAAGCTCAATACCATTGCTGAATAATCCGCTGATACCAGACATGATCAGCAGTGAACTGATCAGTATAGCCTGTTGAGACGAATCCTTTTCCACAATCGTACCGATAAACAGTCCCCAGGTAATTCCAAACAATAGCGCAGCTATAATAAGCGGCACATTGTTGATGTCAAAAGCAAAGAAATGCTGTTTCAGGATGAATTCACAGTAGATGATCAGGATTGCCACCATAAACAGAGACCATAAGAAGCTGGAAACAATACTGATCATGACCTGCCAGCCTTTAGGTGTGGCTGAGGTGACATATCTTAAAGCTACCACTTTATCTCTGACAATCAATCGATTGCCAATGGTAACTGAAACATAGGAACCATATAGAGTGATCATCGCAAAGAGTGCATAGAATATCAGGTCAATCGGACTATACTTCTCTATGATGTTTTCAACATAGGTCCTATTGAAATCATAATATGCCGGTGGCAGACTTAAACCATAAACCTGCTTGGCAGTTGTTATAACTTCATCCATCATCATTTGACTGACCCCATTTTTACTGATTATCAGCGTCAGGTCTTTATCAACATAGGCATCTATCTGATCTGTTATCAAGGCTTCCAGCGCCTGCTCTTTTGTCATCTGCTGGCCTTTGAATAAACTGTTTTCAATTCTGGATTTATCAAGCACTGACAGATCCGGTAAATCACCTGGACCTTCTACCATGTAGAGAGTCATAAAGGCATCTTCATGATAAGCGATAACAGCCTTTTCAAACTTATACTCATAGAAGCGGATATCGCTAAAGGTAATGGTAAAGAAGGTTAAAAGTAAAAGCGGAAAAGCCACCATCCAGAACATTGTGGACAAATCGCCTAAAAATATCTTTAATTCATATTTAATATAATTCACTATTCTTGCCATTAGTCTCTCAACTCCTTACCGGTCAATTCCAGAAAGACATCGTTTAAACTAGGCACTTCGGTATAAAGTTTTAAATAGGTTAAGCCTCTGTCTTTCAAAAACTGAGCTATTGTCCCGATGTTACTGTTAGGATTATCAAATTTAACTGTATATTCAGAATCTTTGATTGTAACATCTATGACATGAGATAGATTTCTTAGTTCTTTAAGGACTATGCCATTTTCTTCCAGCAGGGTGAACTTTATAATTTCGGTGGTCGCAATTGAATCTCTTAGCTCTTCATTGGTACCGGTGATAATGTTTCTTCCCTGGTCGATGATAGCGATGCGATCACATAAATCTTCAACTTCTTCCAGATAATGTGAGGTATAGATAATTGAAGCCCCCTGTCGATTAAGTTCTTTAATTCCTTCCAGAATAAAGCTTCGGCTTTGAGCATCAACTGCTACAGTTGGTTCATCTAAAAAGATCAGTTCTGGCTGATGAGCGATTCCACAGGCGATGTTCAGCCTTCTTGCCAATCCTCCAGATAGTTTTGACGGGACAAATTTTTTGAATTTCTCTAAACCTACGAAACTGATGGCTTTTTCAACAAGTTCCTTTCTTTTTTTACTATCGCTGATATACAACCCACAGAAATAGTCAATGTTTTCGTAGACGGTTAATTCTTCAAATAAGGCCAATTCTTGAGGAACATATCCGATTTTTCTTTTTATATCGTATGAATTAGGCTTTAATTCCTGATTAAATACCTTAATTTCCCCTTTATCAAATGAATAAATTCCCAAGATACTGAGTAATAGAGTTGTTTTCCCTGAGCCATTAGGCCCGATTAATCCCAGTATCTCCTTTTCTCTTAATTCCAGATTAAATGAGTCTAATGCTCGTATTTCTTTAAATTCTTTAACTATGTTTTTTACATTAATAACCATGTTTTCTCCTCCTTGATTTTATGATACAATGGGTTTACAAATTTAATTAGTGAATCTATTCATTATTTGTGATGACAAATGTCACAGGTTGGATATGAGTAAAATTATCATTCACATTATCGTTGCATTAATTGTAAATCTATATGAATTAGAGAAAAGTAACATCACAACTGAATTACTTGTTTTTCTGTTTCTTTTAGGTTTCAGTTACTCAATGCTTGTCAATGTCGTTTCCAATCAGAAAGTTAAGGGTACCCTGTTTGGCTTTGGAATTATTTTCCTGTTAATGTTTCCACAGTTTATCTTTTTACTGCCCTTTTTGGTACCAGGTGCTTTCTTAAACTTCAGCAAGAATTCTTTTTTCCTTTTTATACCGTTCTTCAATAACTTCCATCCTTTTTATCTGATATTGACCGGCCTTATCCTGTTCTGGGATATTCTTCTGGTCAGCAAAGATACCGAAATCACCCACCTGAAAAAGGAAAAATATGATCTGATAGAAGATGTCCATCTTCTATCTAAATCCATCGATCTTTTAAAGATTGAAAAAGAACGAGATGAAACCATTACCTTGCTGGATGAAAGAAATCGGATATCACGTGAGATTCACGATACTGCCGGTCATACTCTGTCAGCGGCTATTTTGAATTTAAAAGCCTTATCCCTGATAACAGAGGAGAGGGAAACCAGAGAGAATATTCTGGCACTAAAAGAAACCCTGGAGAAAGGATTACAGGATATTCGTCGGGTTATGTATGATTTAAGAGACAGTTCTTTCGATTTGGAAAACAAAATCATGGAACTTCTGGAATATGTTGAGAACTCCAATCTGACCTATATTGTCGACTCGAATTTGAGCTATGGCATTAAATATGACATCTTTGCGATTGTCCGAGAAGCTCTGACCAATTATATAAAGCATTCTGACGGCAAACACTTTAAAGTCTATCTGGTGGAAAGTGAGCGCTTTTTGGTCTTAAAAATCGAAGATGACGGTTCAATAACAGATAAAGATATAAAGGAAGGTCTTGGTCTATATTCAATCAAGAAGAAATGTGAAGAAAGAAAATGGAAGCTTAACATTACAACCGATAATGGTTTCGCTATTCATGTACTTATGGAGAAAGAAAAATGAGAATATTATTAGTAGATGACGATGCTCTTGTTTTAAAATCCCTACAGATGATTTTAAAAAATGAAGGAATAAGTGAGGTTTTTTCTTCCAGAAACGGGGAAGAGGCTTTTGCTATTTACAAAAATCAGAAGATAGATTTAGTGCTGCAGGATATTCGCCTGAAGGAGGAAAACGGCATCGATATCGCCAGTAAACTGTTAGATTATGATAAAGATGCCAAAATTATTCTTCTGACAACTTTTAAAGATGAAGAATATATCAATAAAGCCATCAAAATCGGAGTTAAGGGTTATATCTTAAAGGATAATATTGATTCTCTGATTCAATCAATTCAGACTGTCATGGTTGGCAATATGGTTTTGGATTCGGAAGTTATTAAGGATATTAAAATTTCAGATCAGATAAAAAAATCAATTGAGGATTTTGACATTACTGAACGTGAACTGGAAATCATCAAACTGCTGGCTGAAGGAATGAATAACAAGGAAATTTCCCAGACCCTCTACCTCAGTGAAGGTACGGTTCGTAACTATATTTCCAATCTGCTGGATAAACTGGATCTGCGAGATCGCTCGCAGATTGTGGTCTTCTATTATAAAAACCTGCATGTTGAGTAAGCTTTTCAAAAATCTACCGGCCGGTAGATTTTTTTATCTCATATACTTTTAAGAGTTTTTAAAACAATAAAAAAATGAGGTCACCTCAAGTGACCTCAAACATGAACAGCATTTTTATTTACATTCGTTAATAATTCTTTCCGCAACCTTACTGGCACTTAAGCCATATTTTTCCAGTAGCAGTTCTGGTTTTCCTGACTCACCAAAGGTATCCTGAGTGCCGATAAAGACCTGTTTTCTCGGGCAGTGTTTAGCTAAACATTCAGCAACAGCACCGCCTAAGCCGCCATAGATATTATGTTCTTCTAATGAAACAACATATTTTGCATCCTTAGCATATTTAACAATTAACTCTTCATCCAGTGGCTTGATAGTATGAATGTTGATTAAAGTTGGATTGATTCCTTTTTCTTTTAGTAGTTCAATGGCCTTTAATGATTCCTGAACCATCATTCCAGAAGCAATCATGACAATGTCCTTGTCGCCCTTATGTAGAACTACCCCTTTACCAATCTCAAATTTGTAGTCAGGGTTATCATTAACCACTTCTACTGCGCTTCTGCCCAGTCTGACATAAACCGGTCCATGATAGTCGGCAACTGCTCTGATGCACTGCTCTACTTCGATGCCATCACAAGGCTGAATAACAATCATATTAGGAACTGCTCTCATCAGGGCAATATCTTCCAACGCCTGATGGGTAGCTCCGTCCTCACCTACGGTTAAGCCGGCATGAGTTGCACAGATTTTAACATTCAGTTTTCCGTAGGCAACGGTATTTCTTACCTGATCATAAGCTCGGCCGGTAGCAAAGATAGCAAAGGTTGAACAATAAGGAATCTTGCCGTTACAAGCCAGACCCGCTGAAACACCAATCAGGTTACTTTCCGCAATGCCGACATTGAAGTGTCTTTCGGGAGCCACTTTTTTAAGTTCTGCTGTTTTAGTAGAACCAGATAAGTCCGCATCTACCGCTACAACATTTTTGTTTTCCAAAGCTAAAGCCGCCAGTGCTTTACCATATGCATCTCTTGTCGCAATCTTAGCCATTAGTTGTTACCTCCTAACTCTTTTAAAGCTATCGCCAGCTCTTCATCAGAAGGAGCCTTGCCGTGCCAGCCAGCCTTATCTTCCATAAAGCTGACACCCTTTCCTTTAACAGTTTCAGCAATAATTACCGTTGGCTGTCCCTTAACTGTTTTAGCATAATTCAAACCGGCAATAATCGATTCGATATCATGACCATCTACCGCTACTGTCTGCCAGCCAAAGGCTTTGAATTTATCGCCAACCGGTCTAATGTTCATAACATCACGGTTATAGCCATCAATCTGTAAACCATTATAGTCAATTATCAAAACCAGGTTATCCAGATTGAAGTGAGCTGCGGCCATCGCTGCTTCCCAGATTTGACCTTCCTGCAGTTCTCCATCACCGCAAAGTACATAGGTTCTAAAATCATTGCCTTCAAGTTTGTTGGCTAAAGACATGCCAACACCTACCGATAAGCCCTGTCCTAAAGAGCCGCTAGAAACATCTACTCCAGGGCAGTCCAGCATATTAGGATGCCCTTGCAGGTTTGAGTTAATCGCTCTGAATGTTTTTAGCTCTTCAAAAGGAATAAAGCCTTTTTCTGCCAAAACTGCATAAATTGCGGCAGAGGCATGACCTTTAGATAAGACAAATTTGTCTCTTACAGTGTCTTTTAAGTTATCTTTATTGATATCCATAGCATTAAAATATAAGGCTGTTAAGATATCAGCACAACTTAAAGCACCACCCGGATGGCCGCTTTTGTTAGCGTGAACCATCTTGACGATGTTGATTCGCATATTATTAGCGATTTTTTGCAAATTTTCCATAAAAATTATACCTCGTCTATTCTTTATTCTATCACATAATAGCCAATTTTAAATTACTTCTTTACCAAATAAATCATGAATATTAGCACTTTCAATTTCCACGCTGACCATTTCACCAACTTTAATCGCTCTTGATGATGTAAATCGGACATGACCATCAATTCCATCAGGAGCATTAGCATAACTTCTGCCCTGATACAGACTTCTGTCAAGGCTATCCCGGCCCTCGACCAGAACCTTTAGAGTCTGACCGATAAAGTTTTCGTTTTTGGTCTGGGAAATCCTGGCCTGCAGCAGCATTAGCTGCTTCAGTCTTTCGCCGGCGGTTTTTTCCTCCACTTTTGGCTCCATATCATAGCTGGCAGTATCTTCTTCCAGAGAATAGGTAAAAGCTCCCAGCTTATCCCATTTTATCTCTTTTACAAAATCCAGCAGCAGCTGAAAATCGGCCTCTGTTTCTTTGGGAAAGCCCACGATCATTGTGGTTCTTAAAATCGGATTTTTAAATCTGGCTCTTATTTTAGCAACTATTTCCGTAATATGCGCTTTGCTTCCTCTTCTGTTCATCAGTCTGAGCATCCTGTCACTGCCATGCTGAACCGGAATATCAAAATAAGGAACCACTTTTTCACAGACAGCCATGGCCTGCAGCAGTTCATCACTGATTTCATCGGGATACATATATAATATTCTGATCCAGGTAAAGTTCATCCTGTTTAGCTGATACAGCAGATCCGCCAGACGATACCGACCATATAAATCTATGCCATATCTGGTTGTATCCTGAGCAATCAGGTTCAGTTCCTTAACACCGATGTTCTCCAGCTCTTTGGCCTGTCTTAATATTTCCTCAAACTCTATTGAGCAATACTCTTTTCTGATTAAAGGAATGGCACAGTAAGAACACTTATTGGAACAGCCGTCGGCAATCTTCAGATAGGCACTGTATTCATTGCCGGCCAGCACCATTTTTGGTGCATCGATAGTCTGGCTGTCTAAAAAATCATTTAAAATCCTTTCCAGATTCTGATATTCATCAATTGGAATGAACAGATCCACTTCCGGCAGTTCTTTTTCCAGTTCTTCCTTATATCTTTGAACCAGACAGCCCATAACTATCAGATGCTTTAAATTAAAGTCCTTATAGTCAGCCATCTGCAGGATGGTATCAATAGATTCCTGTTTGGCAGCATTGATAAAGCCACAGGTATTAATCACAATTACCTCCGCCTTTCTGGGATTATCAACAAATGTATGTCCGCTGGCTTTTAGAAAAGACATTGCCTTTTGCGAGTCAACCAGATTTTTACAGCAGCCTAAAGATACAATTCCGATTTTCATAATTAATCACCCAATAAATATTTTACCATACTTCAACCATCTTTTTTTCTACTCTTCCAGAAAAGCGATTACTTAAAGAAGATTATTTTTACAGTTTCTCTAAAATGTGCTAAGATAAATACAGACTCTTTTAAACATTAAAATCTAAAAAAAGAAGATAATATTATCTTGGGTATTTGCTGATAATCCTTTTTTCCAGTTGGCAGTTTTTAAAAAAATCCTGTTGCATATCCAAAAGTAATGTGCTAATATAATTAAGCGTGGCCGTATCACATCTCGGGATGTTGCACAGCTTGGTAGTGCACCTGGTTTGGGACCAGGGGGTCGCAGGTTCGAATCCTGTCATCCCGACCATGTGGCGGGATAGCTTAGTTGGTTAGAGCGCTCGGTTCATACCCGGGAGGTCGTGAGTTCGAATCTCACTCCCGCTACCATTAATATATTGGAACCGATATATTATTGGACCCTTAGCGCAGCTGGTCAGAGCAGTCGGCTCATAACCGATCGGTCGCAGGTTCGAGTCCTGCAGGGTCCACCAAAACCTATAACGGAGGAATACCCAAG
>JARKSP010000104.1 GCA_029974225.1 Erysipelotrichaceae bacterium | reverse complement strand
TTCCATTAAGGCGACTTCCAACCAGAAAAACATCTACTAAGATTACATCTGGTTTGAAAGTGCGAATCTGGGTGAAAAAGGTATCGGAATTAGAGGCTGATTGTACTTCATACTCGGCATTATTCAATACTCGTGCAATCTGTTCAGCAAGAACTGTATCATCCTCCAATACCATCACTTTTCCTTTCATTTATCACCTCATTGAAGTCGTTCTTCTAAATCTGCCAGAGCATTCATATAATAGATATAAGCTTGATCGGGTGAATCATAGGGAGAAAAATATTTGTGCACATCTCCATCCTGGAAATATTTAGTGCACATATAATAGAAATGGTCTGAAGTGCTCAGTTTATGGGCAATTTCCAGCAACTTTTCATCACCTTTCTGGTGGATGAGATTTATAAGATTGTAAAGAGTCTCAATAGCATTGCGTTGCATATCATTAGAGAGCCAAGCGGAAAGGTCTCGTTCCACATCAGCCCAGGAAACTGGTTCAGGGAATGAGAGAGCTTCCTGTTGATAATTA
Source organism: Erysipelotrichaceae bacterium (assembly GCA_029974225.1). Lineage (GTDB taxonomy): Bacteria > Bacillota_I > Bacilli_A > Erysipelotrichales > Erysipelotrichaceae > UBA1783. The sequence goes on along the minus strand of JARKSP010000104.1, from coordinate 789 downwards.
GCCAGTTTATATGCTTCTTTAGGATTAGCAAAACCCAGATGCGGTCTTTTCAGAATTTCTTCGGGAAAGTGCTGCATAAAATCAAATATACCAGTTTCAGCCCATTGATGTTCTCCAAAGGTTTCATAATCCATAAAGAGATTTAAGAAAAGATTCCTACCTTCTTTTTCGGATAAAGTGAGACGATCAATCCAGTTAACGAATTTATCAACTGTTAAAGGATATTCGGGCCAATCTCTATCGGAAAAACGAAAGGCGATATCATCTGCCAATTGATAATACTTTAAAAGCAGATTGATGGTCTTGGCATAGTTTTTATAAGCATAAAGTGGAGAACGCCATTGCAGGATTCGGTCTACTCCTTCCGTGAGAATGGTATGAAATCCTTCTATTTCATAGATCAGATCTGAAAGGCTGTCCTGATAGATAAGCTCAGTATTACGGAAGGTTTCAGTATTATAGCCGAACTCACTTTTCATTAAATCTCTGTGCATAGCCACCTGGTCCAGAAAATCATTGGTATCAAAAAGAAAAGACAGAGAATGATAGTAGGTCTCTCCTAAAAGTTCAACATAGCCAGTATCAACCAATTCTTTAAATGAGTCCAGAGCTTCAGGACTATAAGCTTTCATCTGTTCAATAGCTGTCCCCGTTAAAGAAAAGGCTACTTTAAATTGACCTTCATATCTATGAATTAAATCAAGTAGCAGTTTATTAGTAGGAAGGTAGCACTTTTCAGTGACTTTACGCATAATCTGACTATTCAGATGTTCATCAAAATAATCTACA
>JARKSP010000076.1 GCA_029974225.1 Erysipelotrichaceae bacterium | reverse complement strand
ATCTTCTTTAATCTGGTTTTTATAATTGGTAAAATCAGCCTTAACCTGATCAAAGTCTTTATCTCTGAAATCAATATGAATAACTATCGAAAGAATAATCAGAGCTGTTTCGACAATATAGATGCCCATATAGCCTAGCATTGCTGAGAAAAGACTATAGAAAAATGTTCCGATCAGACCGCCATCATTAACTATGTTACCGTTGAATATTTCCTTTGAATCATCAAGGAAACCGTTTATTAAAGCAAAACCGACAGTCTTATCCTTAGGAATAGAAATAAATATCAGTGCAAAAAGTAAAATTGAAACGGCTGAAACAATATATTTGTAGCCAAAAGTGAAATTAAAGATGATACAGAGACCAGCTCCTATTAAAGCGGCAAAAGAAATAAACCAGCCTTTACCAAAGATATAACGTGAACATTTAAAGAAGAAATCGCCCAGGAAAGCCGTTTCTTCATGCAGCAGACCGATAAAACCAAGCGAAACAAGTATCACTCCATAAGCTATACGTAATACTTTTAATTCCTCTTTAGTGTATTTTCTGACACTTCTAGTTCTTCTTGTACTTTTCCTTCTAGTCATTTAATCTCCTAAACATTTATTTCTATGATTGCCGGTATGATCATCGGACGCTTACCGGTTTCTCTTGCCACATATCTTTCTACTCTGCTTCTTAGCTCTACCTTCGCTTCCAGATTTTCATAGGTGCCGTTTTCCACTTTTTCTGTTATCACATCCACGACAATTTTGCCGATATTCTTAATCAGGTATTCGCTGTCTTTTACATAGATTACCCCTCTTGACTGAACATCCGGACCGCCGATAATATCTTTGGTCTTATAGTTTATGGCAACTCCGACAATTATAACTCCATCAGTTGAAAGAGCTGATCTTTCCTGTAATACTCGGGAAGTGATGTCTTTATTATCCTGGGCTCCAATCATTATCTCACCTATTTTTTCAACATAATCTGACGTTGATTTTAAGCGACCGTCTGCAAAGGTCGCAATCTGACCATTATCCAGAATTATGATCTTATCTGGAGTATAGCCGGCTGTCAGAGCCAGATTGGCTGCGGCAATGAAATTGCGATAGTCTCCCATCACCGGCAGGACATATTTTGGCTTCAGCAAGGATAGAATCATCTTGATATCCTCACTGGCCGGATGCAATGACAGTATTTGTTTTGGATCTAGCTTAAAGATATTGACATTATCCTTATACAATTCATTTTCCATGACATTGGCCTGTTTCTCCGTTCCGGGAACCATCGGTGAAGCAATGATAACCGTATCACTGGTTCTAAGTTCTATCATACCTTCTTCTCCGATTGCTATCTTATTCATCACATTAAAGACATTAGCTCCATCGCCCGAAACCACAATGATACAGTCGTCAATGCTGTTTGAAAACTGCTTTTCACTTAATATCATTTTTTCCGGAATTCTATAATACTCATTGTCAGCAAACAGCTTTATAAGTTCGCGCATCTGTTCATCAAAAAAGAATATTTTCTTTCTGAATTCTGAAGCGACAGCAATTATCTCTCTTAAGCGAAAGAAGTTCTGTTCATAGAGGGTAAAGAATACTCTTCCCTTGGCATCCTCAATAATCGGACGCACAATGTTAGAAATTCTGTGTCTTGGGGAAGTAAACCCTTCCTTGTCGGCATATGAAGATTCAATCATACAGCACAGGACACCTTCTTTCCCGATATCAGCAATAGCGGCAATATCGCACTCATAGGCATTATCCCGCATATCAAAATCAACGACAAACTGTTCCGCAACCACAATCTGTCCCTGGTCGGTTTTAAAAGCTATGCCGATAGCATCCGGGGTTGAATGAGTCAGTCCAAAAGATGTCAGTTCAACACCATCAATGACAGTTTTACCATATCGTGGTAATATCTTGACTTTAAGATGCGATTTCCTCATTTTTCTTAGTTCTTCTTTAATAAAAATAGAACATAAATTAGTAGCATAGACATCTGCATCTATCTCTTTCAGTAAATATGGTAAACCATCCATCATATCATCATGAAAATGAGTAATAATGATACCACTTAATCGATCTTTATTTTCAATGACATAACTGAAATCATTAACAATGTACTCTACGCCAAACTGATTGTCTTCCGGCCTTTTGATGCCACAGTTAACAACAAACAGTTTTCTGCCTATTTCGATACAATACATGTTTTTGCCATATTCATCTAGCCCGCCAAGAGCAAAAATTTTAATACTGTTCATGATTCTCCTTTCCTGGATGGACTTGTACACCATTCAGGGAATTTTTCATTCCCTGAGTAATTTTCACATAAATTATAGCACCAATCTGGGCATTATCATAACTAAAATTGACCAATTTCTGTTGCGGGGTATACCCTGACATGATTTCTGGGTTGGTTTTTGAAAAGCCATCTACCAGCACTTCCACAACCTGACCTTCCCATTTTTTATTATTGAGCTTGGAATAATAGCCTAGTCTTTCATTAAGTCTCTGCAGACGTCTTTTCTTTTCCTCCAGTGAAACACTATCTTCTATTCTGGCGGCCGGAGTTCCTTCGCGGGCAGAAAAAACAAAAGAATAGGCATTATCATACTGGCAGTATTCGACCATTTTTAAAGTGTCTGAAAACTGTTCTTCAGTTTCATTGGGGAAACCGACAATTATATCGGTAGAAATAGCGACATCCTTTATCTTTTCTTTAATCCTGTCAAATAATTCTTTATACTGTTTTGAAGTATATCTTCGATTCATCAGTTTCAGGATTTCATCATTCCCTGACTGTAAAGGCAGATGAATGAACGGCATTATATTGTCTCGCTGGGCGATTATGTCAATCATCCTATCATCAAAATCCCAAGGATGAGAAGTAGTGAATCTGATTCTTCTGATACCTGTGTCACTTACCTTTTCAAGCAGGTCAGCAAATGTACAGCCCTGATCCAAATCCTTGCCATAGGCATTGACATTCTGTCCCAGCAGGGTGATTTCCTGATACCCTTCTTCTTTCAGCCGCTTTACTTCTTTTAAAATATCTTCCCATCTTCTTGACCTTTGCTGACCACGGGTATAGGGAACGATGCAGTAGCTGCAGAACTTATCACAGCCATCCATAATATTAACAAATGCCTTATGCCTAAATTGTCTTACTGATGGTAAATCTTCATAGATACTGCCTAAAGCAGAAAAAACTTCGATATTTCTCTTTCTGGTAGTCAGAACATTTTCCAGTAAGGTTGGAAGTGAGCTGATATTATGGGTACCAAACATTAATTCCACTATCGGATATTTTGCGACAATGTTCTGGGCCATCTGCTCCTGCTGGGGCATACAGCCGCAGATTCCAACTACCATTTCCGGCTTCTTTCTTTTGTAGGACTGTAAAGAGCCGATAACGCCCAGTACTCTCTTTTCAGCATTTTCTCTGATGGCACAGGTGTTTAGAATAATGATATCTGCCTTAGAGAGAGCATCAGAAAAAGTGTATCCCATTTGCTCTAAGATACCGCTTATTACTTCTCCATCTCTAACATTAGCCTGACAGCCATAGGTTATAACATGATAATTTAAATTTACTCCTAATTTTTTCTGTGAATCAGTTAGTTTAACAGCATCGTAAATAATTGGAGCCTGATAGGTTTTATTTCTAAAACGTGCTTGTTTGGCGTTTGGCAATCTATATTCATTCATAATTGTATTCCACAAAAAACCAAGCAGGTTTTGCTTGGTTATTCTTGACTAATAGCTTGTACTGGACAGTCGTCGATACATGCACCACAATCAATACATGCGTCTACATTGCATTCAGCTAATCCATTTTCGTCTAACTCTAATGCTTCAACTGGGCAACTTGCTAAACAAGCACCGCAACCAATACATAAGTCCTTATTTACAGTAACTGGCATATTATTCAAGTCTCCTTTTCCTTATAGTATTATAACATGTTTATGATATTTTACAACATTTATGGTTTTATTTATCATTTTTTAGTATTCGCTAAATATCTTCAATTTTGAAAAGATAGCTAAGAGCTTTATTGATTCTATGTTTTCTGACAACTCTCTTAATCCTTACTTTTCATCTTCTTTAATTTCTTATACGTTATCATATTATTAAATCATAGGATCATAATATTCTTGCATCCAGACATTCATAATACCTGAAAATTTAATGCCATACTTCTTTAAATTAAAAGCTGTTCTTATTTAAACAGCTTTTTTTATGGTCTAATCTGTATTCTTTCAATACTTACAGCTTTTTGCTGTTCTAAATCAACGTCAACTAATACTGCTGAAAATATTGCTTCCTCATTAGAAATGGTATATCTGGTCTTTATTTTATCAATCATGGCTGATAATACTTCATCGGTATCTCTTCCCAAAACTGAATTATAGGGTCCAGTCATTCCAACATCAGAAATAAAGGCGCAATTTTCAAAAATAGCTTCATCAGCGGTCTGCACATGGGTGTGTGTTCCCACAATCATCTGTACCTCATTTTTGAAATATTGCATAAAAGCATATTTTTCGCTGGTAGCCTCTGCATGAAGATCGACAATTTTGATATCACACGGAAAACCGTCCAGTAGCTGTTCAAAGGCCTCAAATGGACTTTTAGTAGTGTTTTCCATAAAGATGGTTCCACAGATATTGAAGATACCAATTTTTTTACCTTTGAAATTAATAACGTGACAGGATTTGCCAAAATTTTCCGGTTGTAAATTGGCTGGTCTGATTAACTTATCAGCTTCATTAATGAAAGAATAGACATTATCTTTACTGAAAGTATGATTTCCCATGGTTATACAGTCAACACCTAGTTCGACAAAGAAATCATAGATCTTTTTGGTGATTCCCTTACCGTGAGCTGAGTTTTCACCATTGACAATCAGTAAGTCGTAGTTATATTTCTCTTGCAAAAAAGGAAGATGATTGCTTAAAGCCTTTCTTCCCTGTTTTCCCACAATATCGCCGACGAACAATACTCTTAACATTTATTTTGCAGTCTCACTTGCTCTTGTTTCTCTGATAACAGTAACTTTTATCTGACCTGGATAAGTCAGTTCGTTTTCAATGCGGTTTTTAATATCTCTGGCAACTCTGTAGCAGTTGGTATCATCGATACGATCTGGCTGTACCATTACTCTGATTTCTCTACCTGCCTGAATAGCATATGATTTCTCAATGCCATCAAAACTGTTAGCGATCTTTTCTAGCTCTTCCAGTCTGTTGACATAGTTTTCCAGTGATTCATATCTTGCTCCAGGTCTGGCAGCTGACAGGGTATCAGCAGCGGCAACC
>JARKSP010000042.1 GCA_029974225.1 Erysipelotrichaceae bacterium | reverse complement strand
AATGAATCACCTGTGTTTAAATCAAAGGTCTGTTTTTTAGACATTGCTTGTCATTGCCTCAATCCATACAAAACTAAAATAAAATACACCAAAGACCGCCCCTACAAGTATGATAAATGGAAAAGCAAATATTGCAAGTATGATCTTCAGCACAAATTCAATCATTTTACCATTGCCCCAATTCTACCGACTGTTTTCATCTTTTCCTTAAATTCATAAAAAGGCATGGCTGTTATTTTACCAATAAAATCTTGAGTCGAATAATGAGCAAGATAAGCATCTCTTGCCGAACTTAAATCTCTAAATCCCAACATCACCTTATCTTCGTCATACAAACCATCTGGTCTTAACTGGTGGATGATGTAAACATTTTCAGACTCCCAGTAATCACCAATAAAGCAATCAATCTCATCACCATCTTTTCCCATGGTGTCGCAGATAAAACCATAAGGATAGTAAAATCTGACCTTCCACGGTTCGCCCTTCTTATTAACGCCTTCACGAACCGAGCCGACCTTTTGCTCTATCCTGATGTTTAATCCACGGAAATTGATTCTATGCATTTATTCACTCTTTTTCTTTTTCTTATCAGACTTTTTTGTGGGAAGAATTTCCGTCACAGCTTCATTGGGATCAATTGAAAAGGAAACCTCTACTTTATTTTCCTTCTGTCCATTACCGACGGTCACAATAGTAGACTCGGTAATGGTAACGGTTCTACGAATAACCTTTTTAGGCCGGTTCTTTCTTTCAGCAATGGCGGTTTTGCTCTTCAATACGCTTTTTCTTAATGGTTGTCTTGTCGATGTCATAACTTTATTTCTCCTTTTGAATTAATCCGTCCCGGTGATGAGGAGGGGAATATAGGCTGTAAAGCTTCAATGGCTTATTGGAGTCGTTGATGATGTTATGGACTCTTCCTGATTTGATCAGGATAGAAGAACCATCTTTTATATTTATCTCCCTACCATCCACAATTGCCTTTCCTTTCCCCTCCTCAATCCGGAAAAATTGATCTGTTGTCGGGTGAACCTCTTCACCAATATCTTCTCCCGGCTTTATACACATTACCACCAACTGCATCCTTTCTGCTGTAAATAATACCTTGCGAAAGTAATTATTTGCCTTTGTCTCTTTTTCTATATCTCTGATGTCATGCGTTTCATCAGGATCAAGAGTGTCAAAAGTGCCACCAGCTTTCTTCAACACTTCCTCGGCATCTTTCTTTTCCCAATACTTATCAATCTGCCTCTTTACATCATCAAGTAATCCTTCATACTGTTCTGTTTCCTTAATAGCGGTAAATTTAGCAGGACCTTTCCCAGATTTATACAACTGAAAGCCTTTATAAATCTGGTCAACAGTTCTGCCCTCCTTCATTATGATTCTGCCATTAACGATGTCTCTGATGTCCTGTGTTAACATTTCATCTTCTCTCCTTTACGGAATTAATTGTGCCAGAAAATCGGTCTGAATCATCTTCTCTGTTCTGTCTATAATAACCTTCTGACTGTTTGCCGATGTTACCTTCCTGATTATTCCCGTCTTGTCTATATCAACCGTGCTTAAAACAATCACCGGTATATTTACTCTTCCCGGCTTCAAAGGATATTGTCCCGGTTTTAAATGACTCATAACATCCTTCCCATCTCACAGCTCATTAGACCTGCCTCAACATGAGTAGCTGCAATAAAATGTTTTTACAGAAAAAATATTCGCCCTTTACCCAATTACTGCTCATTTATCC
>JARKSP010000039.1 GCA_029974225.1 Erysipelotrichaceae bacterium | reverse complement strand
GATTTTGAGGTCATTTTCACGGATATTGCAGTTTTCTTTAACAATTTGATTAACGGAACTCAGGTCAAAACGAAGGTAGTTTTCTTTCTCCTCCTTGATAATGGCATCATAAAGTATTAAAGAGAACTTCAAGAATTCTTTAATGTTTTGAGATGTGCCAATGGATTCTCTGATGCTATTTAATTCTTTAGTAATTTCCTCTATCTTAATAGTGGATTGAGCGAAAAGAGACCTGCTTTCTTTTTCTCGTTCTGAAGCTTTTTCCCAATCTTTATGCAGATTCTGAATATCATCCGAGATTATGTCATTGAATCCTTCAATAAGTAATTGCTCTGGAGAGCCTGCTTTTTCTTTTAATAACAACCCTTCAAAGATAGCTTCTATAACTTTATCTACATCGGTAGGAATAGGAACTGAAACACCAAGACTGGCTTTAATCTGACGATGTTTTCGGAGGAGTACATCCAGCACGATGCCATCAATTTGATTATCTATTCCAAAATAGGTTATAAGTTTAACCACTTTACTAGGTTGACCAAAACGGTCTACTCTACCTTCTCTCTGTTCATGACGGGTAGGATTCCAGCTCAGGTCATAATGAATCACGGCATTGAAATGGTCTTGAAGATTAATTCCTTCAGAAAGACAATCGGTGCAGACCAGGATTCTTTTTTCACATTGCGATAGTTCATTAATTCTCATTTCCCGTTCTTTAGGAGGTAATAAACCAGTAACAGAAACGATATCTAAGTCTGGTATATCCAATCTTTCTTTCAGTTGTTCGGTTAGATAATTAGCAGTTTCAATAAAACGGCAAAAAATGATAGGACTGTAACCTTCTTTCAGTAATTTTTTGATGGGGTCCAGAATACGGAGTAATTTATAATCCCTATCACCGAATAAGCTTTCCGCTTCTTTTGCCATTTGCAAAAGTTTTCTATGACTGGAATCATCAGTATTTTCACTGATATCGCTTCCCGGTAAAATATCAGTAGCTTCAGTGGCATCAAAATCCATAGTATCTAAGATAGTGCGAAGAGCAATCTCATCCGCAGCATTTACATCTTCTTCCAATTGAGATAAAGGACTGCGATTAAGCATAGTATTTTTAGCAGCAGC
>JARKSP010000031.1 GCA_029974225.1 Erysipelotrichaceae bacterium | reverse complement strand
GGATAAGGGATTGTCTTATCCTGTTTCATGCAGTTTTTCCGATGATGATAATATTAACCGTCAATGGAAAATGAATCTTCTTTCTCCTGTCTGTCCGACCGCTTTCATGATTAATTTTCAATCAAACGGCCGCGACAGACCAGTAAATTTATTTCATATCGATTAGTTCATATATTTTGACAGGCAGGGCTTTCCCTTTTACTCTGATGAGATCAAGTTCCCTCGCTATCACGTGATCCTTTACATGTTCATATGTAAATTCACTTATTATTATCTTGGTTCCGTAAACCTTATTGGTTCCTTCTAGCCTAGCGCCTAAATTCACGTTGTCGCCCATAAGAGTATAGTTCATACGTGAAGCAGATCCCATGTTTCCGACAACCATTTCTCCTGTGTTAATTCCAATACCGATATCCAGTTTAGGTTTGCCGAGAGCGGTCCAGTTAACATTTAATTCATTAAGAACATCTATCATTTTAACTGCAGCGCGGCACGTACGCAATGCATGATCTTCCTGCGGTATAGGGGCTCCCCAAAAAGCCATTATTTCATCTCCGACATATTTATCAAGGGTACCGTCAGATTCTATGACTATATCCGTCATTGCCTGAAGATATTCATTGAGATGTTCAACAAGAAGTTCTGCTGTCATTTTTTCAGAGATACTTGTGAACCCGCGTATATCAGAGAAAAGTACAGAAAGTATATTTTTTTCTCCGCCGAGCCTGACCATTTTCGGATTTTTTAGAAGTTCATCCACTACAGATTTGGAGACGAATTTTGAAAAAGTCTGGCGTATGTAGCGTTTTTCCTTTTGTTCTGTAAAGGATCTGTAAACCGATACGGCAAGAAAGTTAATGAAAATCTGGAAAACCGGTGTACTCATGGCAAAGACGACACTTTTTGTGTCAAAAAGAACATAAGCTATGATTACATAAATTATGGCGAAGAGGGTAGTGAAAATTGAACCTGTAATGATGCTCATGCGCGGAATCAGCAGACCGAGTATTAGAGATACAGCAAATAATATCAGAATATCCTGCCATATTTTCGCCTTATGGATGAATGTCTGGTTTATGATTGTATTAACTGCATTGGCATGATGTTCAATGCCGTAAAAATCTCCATAAGGGGATTTGTGTATGTCTGTTGCGATACCTGTTGAAGCGTACGCAGCAATGAATACGATTTTATCCTTAAAACTTGAATTTTCTGGTTCAGTTCCGTCGCGGTTAAAGTAATAATATGAATAATTGCTGAAAGATCCGTGCCCTCCGGCAAAATTAATATCCATGTATCCTTCGTTGTCTATAGGTATGTCGAGATAATTCCTTGATTTATCTATAAGTTTTTCGGGATTAATGTTTTTAAGACGGACATATTTTCCGGGTATTATTTCAATATCGCTTAGAGTTATTCCGAAATAATGAGCAGCAATAGCCAGATCAATTGAAGGGTAGAAGTCACCTTTATATTTCGCATAAAGCGGCATTCGTCTGTTTACATGGTCAATATCTGATTCAATATTTGCAAAACCGATACCCTTTGCTGCCTTAATAAGTTTAGCAGTCGGCGGAGTAACATCTTTATATTCTTCAGTTCCGTATATCATATTTCCCGAGGGAAGTGCCGTTTCTGAAAAAAGTTTCATGCGGTCAATGCGGTCTTCGTGAACCTGCGACATTTCTTCGCGTTCAAAAGGATAATCCAGAAAAACACATCCGGCATCTCTGACTGCTTTCGCAAGCGTGTCTTCACCGTCTTTGTTTTCGAGAAACATTATATCGAATGTTATTGAATTTGGTTTTCCGCTTGCTATATAGTTTGCTACTTTTGAATGTATGTCCCAGTGAAAAGGCCATCTGCCTTTTTCTCCTTCCGTTGCATCCATGGCTACCAGAGTATCATTGTCAATGCCTACAATAATTACGTTATCGTTTGCGCGGGGGTTTTTCTTTTCCCGTTTTACACCTTCCTGAATTTTTACGCCGACTTCATTCGGGTCTCTGAGATAATACCGTTTGTCAAGTGACCAGAGTTCGATTCCTTCAAGTAAATTTGTTTTGTCATAAATAAACGCGAGTGAAATAAATACTGCGATAGATATTAAGAGTGAAGCAATATGATTCTTTCTGAATTTAGGCATGACTACCTCGGCATTAGTTTTAGAACGAACAGTTATTTCTATTTTGTTAGCTTTAATATATCAAGCATTTTATTGATTTGTAAACATCACGATTGCTGATATAAAAATATCAGTATTTGTTTTTCGGATATTAATTATTTAAAGATTGACAAATAGGTTCAGAGATAGTATTACACTTCCGTTACATTTTTTGTTTTTTAGATGTTGCTGTTCGGAGTTGATTGAAGATACAATTAGTCATAAGACGTTTCATATAAAGAATGCTGTGATGTTGTATTAAAAAAATTAAAGGAGAATTAGCATGAAAAAGTTTCTCGCTACATTGTCCGTGTTTGCTGTTTTCTTTGCAGCTTTCGCGGGATGCAAAAAAGGCGGTTCCGGAGAGAAGGTAGGTATCTCTATGCCTACTCAGTCTCTACAGCGCTGGAATCAGGACGGAGCTAATATGAAAGCTCAGTTCGAAAAAGCTGGCTTCGATGTTGATCTTCAGTACGCAGGTGATAATGATATCCCTACTCAGGTTGCTCAGATTGAAAACATGATAGCAACAGGATGTAAGGTAATTGTTATTGCTGCAGTTGACGGTTCTTCACTTACTGAAGTTCTCAAAACTGCAAAACAGAAAAATATACCGGTTATTGCTTATGACCGTTTGATAATGAACAGCGATGCTGTTTCTTATTATGCGACATTTGACAATTTTAAAGTCGGTACAATTCAGGGAGAATTCCTGAAAAATGCCTTGAAGCTTGACAGCACAAAAGGCCCTTACAATATTGAATTGTTCACTGGTTCTCCGGATGATAACAATATCAATTTCTTCTTCGGCGGTGCTATGAGCATTCTTAAACCTTATATCGACAAGAAAGTTCTTGTTGTTAAATCAGGTCAGACTTCAAAAGCACAGTGTGCAACACAGAACTGGTCTACAGAAGAAGCCCAGAAACGTATGGAAAATCTTATAACTCAGAACGGTTACGGTCCTAAAGGAACTAAACTTCATGCAGTTTATTCTTCTAATGACTCCGTTGCTCAGGGTATTACTAATGCGCTTGTAGGTGCTGGTTATACTAAAGACAATTTCCCTCTTATTACTGGTCAGGATTGTGATAAAACTTCTGTAATCAACATGCTTAAAGGTCAGCAGGCTATGTCTATCTTCAAAGATACTCGTACTCTTGCAGAGCAGGTTGTTAAGATGACAAGCCAGATCATCAAAGGCGAACAGGTTGATGTTAATGATACAAAAACTTATAACAACGGAGTTAAGGTTGTCCCTTCATTCCTTTGCGAACCGGTTTTTGCAACTGTTGACAACTATAAGAAGCTTTTGATTGATACTGGATATTACAAAGAAGACGATTTGAAAGTTAAATAATTAGCTTTCATAATCGCTAAGTTACATTCGGAGTCTGGTTTATGGTCAGACTCCGAATTGCTAACTGGATGATTGATTTATAATGGTTTTATAAAAAGTGCGATTTTAAGTATATTTTGGACTAAAAAATACTTCCGGCTGGACGGTATCGCACTTTATTCAATTTACAAAGATACGGTCAGGATAAAAAAACAGTTCTACTAACAACAATTGTTTAACTGCCTGACCGGAAATCGGAGGGAAAATTGGCGCAAACACTTTTAAAGATGAATAATATCACCAAAACTTTCCCCGGAGCAATAGCACTGGATAATGTAAGCTTGCAGGTCGAGAAAAATGAAATTCACGCGATCGTCGGAGAGAATGGAGCCGGCAAGTCTACATTGATGAACGTTTTGAGCGGTGTATTTTCGCATAATGAATATGTTGGTGATATTGAATATGAAGGAAAACACTGCAAGTTCAATACTATTAGAGATAGTGAGCATGTAGGAATTGTAATAATACATCAGGAGCTGGCGCTTGTTCCTTTACTTTCTATCGGAGAGAACATGTTTCTCGGAAATGAAAGAGGCAGCTATGTTAATATCGATTGGGACGAAACCTATGCAAAGGCTGATACCTATCTTAAACTTGTCGGTCTTAATGAATCTTCCCGCACTCTTGTAAAAGATATCAGCGTAGGGAAGCAGCAGCTGGTTGAGATTGCAAAAGCTTTGGCAAAAGATGTAAAACTTCTTATTCTTGATGAGCCTACAGCCTCTTTAAATGAATCAGATTCAAGAAAACTTCTGGATCTTCTTCTTGATTTGAGGCAGAAGGGAGTAACTTCAATTCTTATTTCCCATAAACTTAATGAAGTTGAATACATTGCGGATAAAATAACAGTAATTCGCGACGGTGCGGTTATAAAAAATCTTGATAAAAAAAATGATTCATTTACGGAAGATGATATCATAACCGCAATGGTAGGACGTACACTGACAGACCGTTTTCCAAAAAGAAACTCCGCTATCGGAGAAGTATGTTTGGAAGTAAAAAACTGGAATGTTTATCATCCGCTTTATGAAGATAAAAAAGTATGTGACAATGTTAATCTGACATTACGAAAGGGCGAAATCGTCGGTATCAGCGGTCTAATGGGAGCCGGCCGTACGGAACTTGCGATGAGTATCTTTGGAAAAAGTTACGGTCAGAAAATTTCCGGTGAGTTGATACTTAACGGAAAAAAAATACAATTGAACAGCATAAAAGAAGCAATTAAAGAAAAGATAGCTTATGTAACCGAAGACCGAAAAGATGAAGGACTGCTGTTGAATAATCCTATTTATATTAATACAACTTTGGCTAAAATGGACAAAGTAAGTAAATACAATATTCTTGATCTTGATCTTGAAGTCAAAGTTTCAAATGAATACAAACAAAAGTTAAACACTAAATGCTCAAATGTCATGCAAAATGTAGGAAGTCTTTCCGGCGGTAATCAGCAGAAAGTTCTGTTAAGTAAATGGATGTTCGCTGATCCCGATGTATTGATGCTGGACGAACCTACACGAGGCATTGATGTGGGTGCTAAATACGAAATCTATACGATCATGAATCAGCTCGTGGCTGAGGGTAAAAGTGTTTTGATGATATCCTCGGAAATGCCTGAGATACTTGGTATGTGCGATAGGGTTTATGTTATGTATGACGGAAGAATTGTTGCTGAGTTTACCAAAGAACAGGCTACTCAGGAGTCAATTATGTCCGCGATCTTATCTTCTGCAAAAGGAGTTTAATCTGTTATGAAATTTTATCAAACTATCATTGATGCAATGAAAAAAAATGGTATGCTGATGGCTCTCATCGGCGTTGTTATTCTTTTTCAGGTATTGCTGATTGCAACCGGCAAAGGAGTTCTGTTAACGCCTGCAAATATTTCAAATATTATAGTTCAGAACTCTTATGTAGTTATTCTTGCTACAGGTATGCTTTTGTGTATATTAACCGGCGGTAATATCGACCTTTCTGTCGGAGCCGTTGTTTGTGTTATCGGTGCAGTTGCCGGAACACTGATTGTAAATATGGGAGTTAATATTTATGTAAGTATTGCTCTATGTCTTTTTCTTGGTATTGCAATAGGTGCATGGCAGGGATTTTGGATAGCATATGTAGGCATTCCTCCGTTTATAGTAACATTGGCGGGCTTCTTGTATTGGAGAGGAGTAGCACTTTTGATATTAGACGGATTAACTATTGCGCCTTTTCCAAGCAATTACCTGAATATGTTTACAAGCTTTATCCCGGCATCCAAAGATGTCTTAATTACGCCAGAAGAAGCTTTTTTTATTAAATCTGTCACAATTGCAATTGGTGCGATTATATGCCTTTTGTTTTTGGCATATCTGATAAAAGACCGTATTACTAAAATCAGAAAAGGTTATGATGCAGATTCTCTTTTTGCAACCATTTCCCGTTTTGTCCTTATTTCAGGCGGAGTAATGTATGTAATTTGGCTTCTTGCAAATCATAAGGGTATTCCAATTGTCCTCGTTATTCTTGGTGTAATTGTTTTAGGCTACAGCTATTTTACGAACAAGATGGTACCAGGCAGACACTTTTATGCTTTAGGCGGAAATGCCAAGGCAACTAGAATGTCGGGTATTGATACCAAGAAGATTATGTTTTTTGCCTATACGAACATGGGCTTTCTAGCTGCTGTTGCAGGACTTGTTGTGGCAGGCCGTTTTAACTCTGCAAATCCTACTGCAGGAACACTATATGAGTTGGATGCAATAGGTGCTTGTTTTATCGGCGGTGCTTCTGCTTACGGCGGAACTGGTACAGTAGGCGGTTCAGTTGTAGGTGCAATGTTTATGGGTGTTTTGAATAATGGTATGTCGTATCTCGGTCTTGACGCAAACTGGCAGAAGACTGTAAAAGGTCTAGTTGTTTTGGCTGCAGTCGTTTTTTATGTACTTTCAAAAAGGAATTACAAGTCGAAGTAATATAAAAATTCCCTGAAAATTTAATTTTCAGGGAATTTTTAACTAATAGCTTATTTAATTTACCCGCGATGATTAGGTATGGTTATGATAAATAAATCTCGAAATGCTTCCATACGGCGAAAACTTACAATTTTAATAATTCTTCTTATAATTCCGGTATCTACCGGAATAGGTTTTTTTGCATATTATCAGGCTCATAGTGCTGCAAGAAAACAACTTGCTGAAAATGCTCCAATTGTTGCCCGTTTCGGAGCAAATCAAATTGCAAACAAGCTTGATGTTTATATAACTGCTCTTGAAGGTGTCGCCAAGCGGTCGGAGATTCGGTCAATGGAATGGAAGCTTCAAGAAGATGTCTTAAAACAAGAAGCAGCTCGTCTTCGACTTATGAATATGGGTTTCGTATATCCGTCAGGCAGAACAATTTTTTTCGACGCTGAAATTGATGGTATAGCTGATAATGAAATTGTCAAAACTGCTTTTTCAGGCATTTCTGCTGTTTCAACTGTTGAGATACTGATGCCAGAGAAAAAGACTGTTATGTATATTGCTGTACCAGTGAGGGGAGATGATAATAAAACCTCAGCAGTACTCGTTTCTCAAATAGATACTAAATGGCTTTTATTACTTATAGATAACATGATGTATGGCACGAATGGCTATTCTTACCTTATAGATAATCATGGTACTTTTATAGGGCACAGAGATCGGTCGTTTGTTATCGATAAACGTAATTTTATTAAAGAAGCTGAAACCAAACCTGATTTAGCTGATATCGCCAGTATGTTTAAACGTATGCTTTCCGGTGAAAACGGTTATGATGAAATTATTTATGAAGGGAAGGAGAGATTTTTCGGTTTTTCTCCAATAGGTAAAATAGGGTGGTCTGTGGCTGTCGGTTCTGATAAAATTAATGTTTTCAAACCGATAGACAATATGAGGCAGGGTATTGTTATAGCTACCGTTGTTTTTATTTTTATTGGTACAATCTTTGCGTTTTTTCTTGCACGTTCAATAACTGCTCCGGTTCTGAATGCTGTTGATGTAATTAAAACACTTTCAGAAGGTAATCTGACATGCAGAATAACTTCCAAAAGCGGTGACGAAATCGGAAGAATGGCCGGATATTTTAATAATTTTATAGATAATCTTCATTCAATAATAAAAAATATATCTAATAATGCCTCAGAACTTTCAGATAGAGCTGACGCAATGTCTGTTTCTGCTGACAAGTTCTCCGAGAACGCTCAAAATCAGGCATCTGCCGCAGAAGAAATAACAGCTACAATCGAACAGATTTCTGCAGGGATTGAAAATATCAATGTTGAATCAGTAGATCAGTTTAAAGATCTAGGGGGGGTTCATTGAAAAAATTTCAAAGCTCTATCAAAATATGATAGAAATGGGATTGAATCTTGAACAAACGCTTTCGATATCTGACGAAATAGCTCATACTGCTAAATCAAGCGAAAGTTCTCTTCATGCGATGACTGACAGTATGACGAGCATTCTTGAAAGCTCAAAAGAAATGACAGGTATTGTTGATATTATAAATAATATTTCTGAACAGATTAATCTTCTTTCACTTAATGCTGCAATTGAGGCGGCCAGAGCGGGAGAGGCCGGACGCGGATTTGCTGTTGTAGCTGATGAAATTTCAAAACTTGCTGATCAGACAGCTTCAAGCATAAAGGAAATCGACAGATTTATTCAGCAGAATAATGATCAGATCAGCAGAGGGCGGTCAAGTGTTGAATCAGCTAATATGACAATATCGAAAGTTATTGAAAATATAAATGTAATAAGCGGTATGATGAATGATCTTGGAAAATTTATGCAGAGCCAGTTGCAGGTAAATGAAACAGTAAATTCTGATGCACTTCGTATGCGCACACGTTCCGAAGAAATCAAAACTGCTACTGAAGAACAAAAAAATGCGATTGGCGAAATTGTCCGTTCGATAACTTCAATAAATGACAACACTCAGGTGAATGCTTCAAGTGCTCACGATTTGGCAGGGAACGTTGAAGGGCTTTCTAAAATGGCAGAAGAACTTGAACACGATGTATCCTTTTTCAAAGTATAGTTAATATTTGAAGATAATAAAAAAGGACGCTATCGCGTCCTTTTTTATTATTGTTTCATTTTATTTTTACAATAAAAGTATTAAAAAAGTTATTGTAACAGATCCAAAAACTGGAGTTGAAAGTACAACAACTGTTTCTTTAGTTAGAAAATCTGGTCTAGTTTCTCAATGCGAAGCAATGGGTGGTCAATG
>JARKSP010000024.1 GCA_029974225.1 Erysipelotrichaceae bacterium | reverse complement strand
ATTGTTCCGCTAACCGTTCCGGGAATGATACCGCCACAGGTTCCCACTCTGATGATAGTGCTGGCTCCAGCAAAAGAAAGATCCTCTAAAGCTGTCGCTACACAGTTACAGCCCATTCCTGAAGAGCAGACCGCAATATCGCCACCCTTTTCGGTCTTGCCGACATAGGCGCTGTAAGTTCCTTTTCTAGAAAGGAAACTGCTCTGATGAAAGAAGCCGCTGATCAGTTTGCTGCGATTAGGATCTCCGGGCAGCAAGACTGCCTTAGCAATCGAATTCAGCGCCAGACCGGTGCGTTCCAGCTTTCCTTCCGCATCTAATCTAGGTTTGCTCTGATAAAATTTCATTATTATGATTACCTCCTTTTAAACAAAAAATGGCCTCGCAAAGCCGGCCAACCACTGTTGATATGAATAATTATTCACTCTTATACCTCTATTGAGGCAACTTCTAATCGTAGATTAGCACACTTATTTTATTGTTGTCAAGAGTTTGTTATAATTAAAAAAGAGGTGATAAAATGACGGACAGAAGAAAGGTGATATTTGATACCGATATCGGTGATGATGATGCGATAGCCCTGACAGCCTGCCTGCTTTCAGAGAACATCGAAATTATCGGCATCACTACTGTACATGGCAATCTGCCAATCGAATATGTCAATGATAATGCCTTGAGAATGGTTTCTTTCTTTAAAAAAGATATCAGAGTCTATCAGGGCTGCCGGCAGCCGCTGGTCAGACATCTGAACAAAGGACGCGAAAAAACAACCCTGATGCAGACAGTAAAAAAAGTTGTCGCTGGCAGGCTGGTCAGAATCCACGCTGAGACTTTACCACTGCCGGAGGCTGTTTCTAAAATAGAAAAAACTCATGCCGTTTCTTTTATTGTCGACACTTTAAGAAATACGACTGAGAAGATCGATATCTGTGCCGTTGGTCCTTTAACCAACATCGGAGCTGCCCTGACTCTGGATAAAGACATCATAAAAAACATCGGGACCATCTATATTATGGGCGGGGGTCTGTATATGGGCAATCGCACACCGGTTGGGGAAGCTAATTTCTATGATGATCCGGAAGCGGCAGAAATTGTCCTGACCAGTGGAGCTGATATTTTAGTCTGTCCCCTGGAGAGCTGTGAGCAGAGTGCAACCTATACCAGAGAAGATCTGGATATTATCAGAGCCCTCAATAATCCGGCTGCTGATTTTATCTATAATGTCCTGGATGGCTATATTAAAAGAGGTATGGTCCTGTTTGGGGGAAACGATGAGTGCTGCGCCTATGATTATGCTGCTGTAGCACCGCTGCTTGATCCAGGTGTCAATATTGAAGTCAGAAAAGATATCGCCCATGTTGATTTTTCTGGTGGCATGGCTGATGGTCAGCTAGTCATCGACCGGCGAAATTTTGGCGTCTGGAAAGCCAATGCCAGTATCATCTACCAGCAAAGCAGTCAGAAGGTTCACGATCTGCTGCTGAATCTTTTAAGGAAATATAAATAGTTCAATAATTAAAATGCCTGCGGAATAAACCACAGGCATTTTTTATGTCCTTTTTATTCAATTATCGCCAGAATACTGGTTTCTGGCACCAGCAGATATTTTTCATTCAGATATTCAACTTCCATAGCGGCGTAATTATCAAAAACAACTTTGTCGTTTACTTTTACCATCGGGGTAACGGTATTACCATCAACAATTCTGCTTTCATATACCGCCACAACTATACCTATATTATCAGCCTCCCTGCTATTGGCAGTCAGGATAATGCCGCTGGCGGTTTTGGACTCTACTACTGCTCTTTTCAGTAATACATTTTCATTTAATGGTTTAATCATATAACCTCCTAAGTTCTAATACCAGTATAATTATAATTCCTAAACCTGATTTTTAAAAGTTTTTTACCTATTCTATCTGATACCATATTTTTCAATGATATAGTCCATGTCCTTATCGCCTCTGCCGGACAGGTTGACCAGAATTGAACCTTTTTTCATTCGTTTAGCCAGTTTGATGGCATAGGCCAGAGCATGGGCACTTTCAATGGCTGGAATAATTCCTTCCAGTCTGGAAAGCTCATAAAAGGCCTCAAGGCTTTCTTCATCAGTAATAACATCATACTGCACGCGGCCAATATCTCTTAAAAAGGCATGTTCGGGACCACTGGAAGGATAGTCCAGACCGCTGGCAATGGAATAAACCGGGGCAGCCTGACCTTTTTCATCCTTGAGCATAATACTGTTGAAGCCATGCATAATCCCTTCTTCCCCATAGGTCAGACTGGCAGCATGATCACCAATCTTTTCGCCTCGGCCCAGTGGCTCTACTCCATATATCTCCACCGGATCATCCAGAAAACCAGAAAACAGACCCATTGAGTTAGAACCGCCGCCAACACAGGCAACTACGGCATCTGGCAGTTCGCCGGTCATTTCCAGAAACTGCTCTCGGGCCTCTATTCCCACAATAGCCTGGAAATCTCTAACCATCATCGGAAAAGGGTGAGGTCCAACCACAGAACCGATACAGTAGATACAGTTTTTATAATCTTCAACATAGGCTCGGAAAGCAGCATCTACCGCTTCCTTTAAAGAAGCTAATCCTTCAGTAACCTCAATAACATTGGCCCCTAACAGTTTCATGCGCGAAACATTGGGCGCCTGTTTGGCAATGTCGGTCTTCCCCATATAGATATCACATTCTAAACCAAAATAAGCCGCTGCTGTCGCCAGAGCTACTCCGTGCTGGCCGGCTCCGGTTTCAGCAATGACTTTTTTCTTGCCCATGTACTTGGCCAGCAGAGCTTCACCCATACAGTGATTGAGTTTGTGAGCACCAGTATGATTTAAATCTTCCCTTTTGACATAAATCTGGGCATTGCCATACTTGTTAGAAAGTCTTTCCAGATGAGAAATCGGTGTCGGCCGACCCTGAAAATCTTTTCTGATCCTTCTTAACTCAGCAATAAATCTGGTTGATTTGCAGATGGTAAAGTACGCATCTGTTATTTCCTGCATTGCTTCTTTCAGCTCATCAGAAACATAACAGCCGCCATACCTGCCATAGAATCCATTTAAATCTGGATATCTTTTGAAATAGTTGTCAAAATTAAATTCGTGTCTTTTCATCTTTTTCTCCTTTTCCGCTGCTGAGAAATAAAAAATCCTCAACAGAAACAGCTTTCTATCAAGGACGAATAATAATCCGTGGTGCCACCTTGCTTCATGAATAAATTCATGCACTTATCAGATACCGACATATCTGTGACAACTAACGTATGTCTTCACGTTGTAGAATACTCTGCCCAGAGGCATTTGACTACACCCTCAATGGTCCATTTAACAGATCGTTTCCCGCTGATTTTCCACCGCCATCAGCTCTCTGTAAAGTCGTATTCTGTTTTTATCTCCATCTCAACGGTTTTACTTTTTTTAATTATAACTCCATTAAAAATCTCTTGTCAAACAAAAAAGAGCATGAAACCTCTTCTTTTGAATAATTCCTGTTTTCCGATAAAATACAGTAATCAAAGTACCAGATCCGGACCATTCTTTTTCTGATAGGCATACCAGCTGCTGTTTTCATTTAAATACTCTCTGGCTAAAGATAGCAAAAGCTGGTCAGTTTCGCCATGTCGCAAAATTTCCTCTTCGCTTTTCTGATAGAGGGCAATCATTCTTTTATGATCATCTATTTTGCTGGCTAGTGACATTTTGCCATAATAACTGCCGGTAAATAAAGTAATCGCTGACATTGTTCCCAGAACAATTTTTAATATCATCCTTATCAGATTTACATCAACTGAAAAAGTACTGTGCTGATAAACCGACAGTTCAAAAATTAAAGCCAGAAGATAGGTCATTACCGTGACAAACGTTACCGATTTACTGATTGTTTTATCCTGGTGATTCTTTTTTTCGGTTCTGATCAGAGCTTTTTCATGATAAGACTTCTGAGCGACAATCCAGCATTTTAGTACCGAATGTTTTTTTGGGGCCACAGCGACGGGAACAGTCTTTAAAACTTCTTCAATCCAGACAACTGACTTTCTGATAGACCAGGGCATAATCTCCACAACATTGGTTTTAACAGCTGCCAAAGACAGATAATACTGCAGTCGAAGGGCTTCTGCCAGTATTCGATACTGCAGATACTTGCGATGGTAATCACTTTTTCTGGAATAATAGCCCAGCACAAAAAGACCAGACAGAAGTGCTGCACAGGCAAAAATCAGCCCATACATTTCCACTTCATCGTAAATAAGAAAGGTAAAAGTCAGCAATGTTGAAACTATCGACAGCCCTAAAAGAATCTTGCGATGCCTTTTGCCGTTTTTAATGCTTAAAGCATCGGCCAGACCAAAAAGTCGGTTTATTTCCGCAAGTGCGGGATCATCTGTTTTCTGGGTAATGCTGGCCGGCTGAAACTGACAGTTTTGTATTTCATGATAAAAAATATCCTTATAATTCATCTTTCTGTTCATTTGTCATTCCAGTACTATTTCACTCTGATAAATCTTGTTTTCATCACACTTCTGATAGCTTTATGCAACGGCTTAAAGTTCTTGTCATCTGTCTCCTCCAGAAGTTTCTCCACAATAGCTAAAGCTTCTCTTAAATAGGCAGCCGATTCCTTGTTATCGACAGCTACCAGACCACAATGGTAGAGAGCGATTGCCAGTCCTTCGCGATTATTGATAGTTGGTGCCTCCTGGACCAGCTGTCGGTCAATTTCCAAGGCTTTCTGAAATCTTTCCTGGGCAGGAATCATGAATTCAATACTTCTGGTAAAATCACTTCTGGATTTATAAATGGCTTCTTCACGAAGCAGGATACCCAGTTCACCAAGAACACCGGAATACTCTTTTCGATACTGATGCAAAGGATTTCTAGCAACCAGTTTTCTATAAATGCTCTCTGACCTTTCCAAATATTCTTTTCCTAAGATTTTACCCTGCTGTAAGAGAATGTTACCCATATTATGAGTTGCATAGCCATTAAGTCGATCCTTCTCATCCTGATTTGGTCCTTTATAATCAAATAATATGTCTATAGCGGTTATCAGACTGGAATGGGCTTCATAAAGTCTGTCCTCTGAAGGATTTACATCGAAATGAATATCCGCATTTTGAGCCAGTGCTCTGGCTTTCCAGAGTATTCTTTCTTCTTTATCTTCTTCAGTAGCTGGTATGTCCTTAAGCAGCTGCAGAAACTCCTTTCCCAGGGAAATAGCTTTCGGTACCTCATCTTCAGCCATATACAGCAGCAAAAGACCATCCTCGCCATACAGCAGTTCATAAATTGCTTTAATATCTTTCTGTTGTTTATAAAGATCATATGCTTTGTCGTACCAGTAGATTGTCTGCTTAAAATCCCGCGGCAGGCCTCTTCCTGACAGGTGTAAAAATCCCAAATGACGGCAGGCATGGACTTCCGACTGCTGGGCTGCACTTCTTAGCAGTTTTAAACCCCGCTCCATATCCTTTTCTACCCGATATCCGGTAAGAAAGGCCATGGCCAGAAGATAAGTTGTAAACGGCGTGCTTTCCTTCTCCTTATTTGATACCTCAATATTTTGCAGGCTCTCATTTAATCTATCTCTGTTTTCAACCTGAATTATCTCGCCAATATCTGGAAAATCAGCCAAGAGCTGCTGACGATTGGTGGAAACAGTTTCTACCGGGATAATATGCTTGTTGAGATTATCTTTAGCATCCGGGTATTCGATATTTTTTACATAGTTGTCTTTTTCCAGAAGATTTGGTGTAACCGAAAGAATCATGGCATCGGCCTGTATCAGCATTTCACGAATCTGCTGACCGAAATCTTCTCCCGGCATTAAAAAGTCGTCAAACCAGATAGCCGCATCTTTGCCAAACTCGGTATTATGAATCTGTTTCATTACTTCTATGGCCTGATTGCGGTCCTTCTTTCGGTAACTAAGAAACAGGTCTTTGGAGAAGGCCTTTTTGTTAATCAGCTCATTCAGCTTATCGCTTCCCAGGACATTTTCAAGAAGAGCATGTAAAGGCCTCTGAAGATCTTTATTCCCAATATAGATACCGTGCAGCTCACCAAACAGCTCATTGAATCTGCTCTCAACTCCACCTTCTAAGAATACCGGAACAACAACCGCTACCTCCTGATTGAATTTATGAAGTGAAAACCTGCAGAAGCCTTTTTCATCAACCCCGAAGCGCTTAGCCATACTTAAGTAGCTTTCAGTAATCAGGGGAATAAACACAGCCATCTGATTTAATTCAAGTTTATTTTCCTGACGAAATACCGCCATTGGATTATCTGTCGTCCAAATGGCATACTTATCACCGTTTTCATAATCTAAGATATTTCCAGCCAGTAACTCCGCCTCTTTCTTATTGACAGAAGCGTAATGCAGGAAGATATATTTTTTGTCTACCAGCGGAAGATTGGCCCGGGTCTGATATTTCAGATTAAACTTTGTGTCATCCGCAGTTTTTGTTTCAAACATTTCCGGTTTGTTTTTATACATAAAATCCTGTGATAAGCCTATTCTCTGCCACTGATTCCAATATTTATCAGGCATTGTCAGCTCCTCTAAAGAAGTGCAATCCTTAAAAACATCATTTCCTATTTCACAGTCTTTAGAGATAGATACTTTTTTTAGTGCTTCACAATCATAAAAAGCTCTGTCTTTGATTTCTCTGACACTGCCGGGTATCCTGATCTCACTCAGGTTGCTGCAGGATTTAAAACACTCTGCTCCGATAGATTCCAGATTTTTGGACAGAAAAATTCTCTCCATCGGAACATACTGAAAGGCATTTGATTCAATATGTGTAACTGAATCCTCAATGACAATATTTTTGGCTGATACACAACCAGCAAAGGCATAGCGTCCAATAGTTTTTATTCTCTTGGGCACAACAATAAGCTTTTCAAAACCCTTGTACTTCACAAGTCTGTCCCCTTCTATATCAAAAAATAAAAAATCCAGCAATCCCATATTTTTCCTCCTCGAAACTTCTCAGTCAGGTTCATATTATAATTTATAGATTCGAAGACCATCGAATTTCTTTATCAGTTTCAACATACTGTTAAATGGTTCATAGTCTTTTTCTTTTTCTTTATCATCTAACGCTTTATAGTGGGCATATATCTCTTCAGCTGTCGGCTTTCCTGCCAGCACCAGCTTATGCATACGCAGCTGTTCCCGTAAGGCTTGGCGTGCTTCAGTCTCGTTTTTATATTGACTGACCAGCTCTGATGGAAGTTCAACTGTTTCATACAGATTGCCCCCTATCCAGCCCATTGATAGATGTTCATTCATCCAGCGGGTGTGTTCCATTGGCGCAAATACTGCCATCTGCTGGTTACTGAAAGAGAGAACCATTTCATAATCAACCGGTCTATCGGTATAGAAGCAGTTTATCGCATTCAGATATTTAGAAAAATTCTTAGCCTGATTGATATTTGACAGCTGATACTCCAGTGACAGCTGTTCAAACTGTTTTTCCAGCATTTTTTCTTCGATTTCGCTTTCTTTTCCCTGATAGGAATATCTGGCATTTAAAGCGACCGCAAAATCATACAGATGAAGAAAATTACTGGCTGAAAGATAAGTGTGTTTACTCTTATAATCCACTTCTCTGGTATCGGCTTTGATGTTAAGCGGAATATTGGCGGTATCAACAATTTTTTCAATATCCGTGGTAAAGCGCTGTTCTTTTTCCGCCATATCACTGTAGGCTTTTAATCTAGGCGCTCTTCCCTGCTCACCACAAGCTTCCCATTTATGGTACTCTGCTTCAAAAGCAGCAATTTTTTCCTGTTCCTGGCTGTCGTAATAATAGCTGGCATTGATGGCATTGTTTCGAAAATCAAACTCCACCGACATCGGATGCAGCTCAGTTCTTGAATTTCGGCCATAGGCTGTACGATCCCAGCACTGCAGTTCATCACACAGCATCAGCAAGTAAGCCAGCGGATGCGTTTCCATAGTCAAAGGCTGTCTGTGATTATCACTTTTATAAAAGGCAATCGCAAATTTGTACAGACTGTTGTGAAGCAGGATAGCTGTTAAGGCATCCAGATGTTTTTCATTGATGTTTTCAATTCCCACTGAATTTTCAATTTCCCGATACAGCCTTGCAGCACTGAAATAGGCGTGATCCATATAGTAGCCAAAACTTTCGGGACGACGCGGTTTGTCAGATATTTTTTCTAAAATGTATTCCTGAGTGAATTCATATTTCTCAGCCAGCCTTTCAGCAATGCCATAGGCAAACAGCTGTTCTGTGGTCTGGAAAAAATGACCGTAAAGTTTGGCGAAATGATTCTGGGCCTTTTCATCAAGAGCAGTAATGGCCTCAACATCATGATAAGCCAGATACATACTGCCCTTGCCGCGCTGACTGCCGGCCACTTCATAGTATGAAAGCACCTGTTCAAAAGGCAGTTCGAAAGGATAGCCGATATCATGAAAAAGTGAAGTCAGACCCCAGTACTGTAAAAAACAGCAGGCCGCAGCATTATCCGCTTTCCTGTTTGCTTCCTCTTGGTCAAAACCATAGAATTTCTTGAATGTCCGGCGATAATTTTCATTCGACTGATAGATGGCCAGTCCCAGCGCAAAAACATAGACCGAATGAGAATAATGGTCACGATGCTTCATTAAAAGAGAACTGGCATTAGACTCAAACTCGGAAAGCAGCTCCACCATCTTTTTTGATTTACCATAATGGCCAAAGAACATTTCCAGATAGCAGTAATAAATATTATAGGCATCCTCGGTAACACCGGAATTTATAAATTTCTCCAGTTCACGTTCCAGACACAACCGGTTGATATCCATCTGCATATTATAGGGAATCTGATTCGGCAGAAGACTGGTTCCATAAAATCGGCCATTGGCTTTTTCCGCCGTGCTTTTAGCAGTATCAAAACAGAGCTCTTCACATCTTTCATGAATAAAACGCAAAGCCAGGGATTTTAACCCATAGTCATCGGCCCGATAATATTTTTCAGGCTCTATCGGACCGGCATTTTCACCAAAAAAGCGCTGGTTTCTTTCTTTGACTGCTTTAAGTGCCGTATATGCCATGTTTAAGCTCCTTTTTTAGATATCAGATGTTTTTTACCTAAATTAATAATAGTAGAGATTATCTTCTGCTATTTTTATTAACCTGTCCATTTCCTTTTTTACCAATAAAATAAAAAAAGGTCCCAACATCAGTCTAATACATAATATAGGTATATTATAATTAATTCACCTTTTAATTTCAATAAAATTACCATCCCCGCTATCTGATCCGACTGTCTTTAACACTTGCTGTTCAGCAGATATATTAGATTTTATGAAAATATTTTCATAAATATTTGAAATAATCTATCTTTTTTTACAAATAATGATTGACACCTTTCAAAATATATTTTAGACTATGAGCAATAGGAGATTATAGATGGAAACTGTTTTAGCTTACAACGTTAACTATTACTACTACTATTACTGCAAGAGGTAATATTTTAGTTACGTTGGCATAACATTTTTCTGTTTATACAAAAAGTTTAGATGCTGCCAATAGGGCAGTTTTTGTTTGGAGGGAAACTTATGAAAAAACTATTTACTCTATTATTATCATTATTACTGGTCTTATCCTTTAGCGGATGCGAAAAAAAAGGTGACGATAAATTTGTTATCGGCATCTGTCAGATTGAAGCTCATGCGGCTCTGGATGCGGCAACTCAAGGATTTAAGGATGCTTTGATTGAGGAATTCGGCGCCGACAGACTAGTCTTCATCGATGGTAATGCTGCGGGCGATCCAGCTACCTGTGCCACTATCTGCAACGGCTTTGTAGCCGATGGTGTGGATATGATTTTGGCTAATGCCACTCCGTCTCTGCAGGCGGCAGCAGCGGCAACCACCACCATTCCGGTTCTAGGAACTTCAGTCACTGAATATGGCGTTGCCTTAAACATTGAAAACTTCAGTGGTTTAGTCGGTTCAAATATTTCAGGAACCAGCGATCTGGCACCTCTGGATGAGCAGGCGCAGATGATTCTGGACATTCTGCCAGATGTCAGGACTGTCGGTATCCTGTACTCTTCAAGTGAAGCCAATTCAATTTACCAGGTTAAAGTGGTCAAGGCATACCTGGAAAGCAAAGGCATAACTGTTAACGAGTTTGCCTTCTCTGATTCAAGTGATATCTATCTGGTTACCAGCCAGGCAGTGGAACAAAGTGATGCCATCTATGTTCCAACTGATAATAAGGCTGCAAGCTGTGCTGAAATCATTGACAGTGTCTGTCGTCCAGCCGGAGTACCGGTATTCTGTGGCGAAGAAAATCCATGTGCGGTCTGCGGTGTCGCTACCCTGTCAATCAACTACTACGATTTAGGATACATTACCGGCAAAATGGCAGCCAAGATTTTAAAGGGTGAAGCAAAAATTGAAGAAATGCCAATCCAGTACTTTGAAAACCCAGTTAAAAAGTACAACAAGGAAATCTGTGAACTGTTAGGAATTGTTGTTCCGGAAGACTACATCGCTATCGAAAAATAGCTTATCTAAGATGCCTTTTACAGGCATCTTAGGTTTATGAAAAGATTTTCATTAAAATTTGAAATATTCCACAAACTTTTTTCATTAACCGTTGACATTACCATTTTAAGGTAGTAAACTAATGAACATAAGGAGATTTACTATGAAAACAGCTTTATACAACAACGCATACTTTAACTTCTTCTTCTTTTACTATATAAAGTAAGATGTTTTAGTGTACGTTGGCGACTGTATTTCTGTTAATAGTGAACGATTAATTTGACTGCCAATAAGGCAGTTTTTATTTGGAGGAAAAATTATGAAAAAACTACTTACCATTATCTTATCTGTTTTACTGGCTATCACCATGACTGCCTGTAAAACTGAGCAAAAAGAAGAAGAAGAAAAATTTGTTATCGGGATTTGTCAGATCGAAGCTCATGCAGCCCTGGATGCGGCAACTCAAGGATTTAAAGATGCCCTGATTGCTGAATTCGGTGAAGATAAACTGGTGTTTATCGACGGCAATGCTGCTGGTGATCCAGCAACCTGTGCTACTATCTGCAATGGCTTTGTGGCCGATGGTGTCGATATGATATTAGCCAACTCTACTCCTGCTTTACAGGCAGCAGCTTCAGCTACAACCACGATTCCGATTTTAGGAACTTCAGTTACAGAATATGGTGTAGCTTTAAATATTGAAGACTTTAACGGCTTGACTGGCTTTAATGTTTCAGGAACCAGTGATCTGGCACCACTGGATGAACAGGCGCAGATGATTATAGACATTATGCCTGAGGTCAAAACAGTTGGTATCCTGTACTCTTCAAGCGAAGCCAATTCAATTTACCAGGTCAAAGTGGTCAAAGAATATCTGGAAAGCAAAGGCGTTACAGTCAAACTATTTTCTTTCGCTGACTCTAATGATATCTATCTGGTTACCAGCCAGGCGGTTGAAGAATGTGATGTCTTATATGTTCCAACTGACAATAAGGCTGCAAGCTGTGCTGAAATCATTGACAGTGTCTGCCGTCCTGCCGGAATACCGGTATTCTGCGGCGAAGAAAATACCTGTTTAAAATGTGGCGTTGCTTCACTGGCAATCAACTACTATGATTTAGGCTATACTACTGGAAAAATGGCTGCCAAGATTTTAAAAGGCGAAGTGAAAATTGAAGAAATGCCAATTCAGTACTTTGAAAACCCGGTTAAAAAATACAATAAAGAAATTTGTGATGCTTTAAATATGACGATGCCTGAAGATTTTATTCCTATTGGAGAATAGTCTATTATGATTACGTTTTCCAATCTGATTTACCGGCTTCCTGGCGGGGTTGCCCAAGGCTTAATTTGGGGCATCATGGCCTTAGGCATCTATATAACTTTTAGAGTG
The DNA here is from genome assembly GCA_029974225.1 of Erysipelotrichaceae bacterium. GTDB lineage: Bacteria > Bacillota_I > Bacilli_A > Erysipelotrichales > Erysipelotrichaceae > UBA1783. Next base: position 4,648 of record JARKSP010000024.1, on the reverse strand, counting down.
TTAAATGTATCCGACTTAACAGTTGATGGTTCCTTTACAACTGGAGGAGCTGTCACAATCATGTGCATACTGGCCGGAGTTAATCCCATACTAGCTTTACTTATTTCCTTCATCGTGGGAATCTTAACCGGCATAGCTACAGGATTGATCCACACCAAGCTCAAGATACCGGCAATTTTAGCTGGTATCTTGGTACAGTTTGGTCTGTACTCCATCAACCTGCATATTATGAACATGAGTGCTAATGTCAGCGCTAATCCTGACAGATTCAACCTATTGATCTCCATGAGAAATGTTCCTAATGCGATATTAATCGGTATCATTATCTCAATTGTCCATATTATCGTCCTTTACTGGTACTTCGGTACTGAGCAGGGCTCAGCAATCAGAGCTACCGGCAACAACAGCAATATGGCTTTAGCCCAAGGCATCAACATCGGCAATATGAAGGTAATCGGCTTTGGAATCGGCAATGGTATCGTTGCCTTGGCTGGTGGGCTGATGGGTCAGTATCAGGGGTTCGCTGATATCAACATGGGAAGAGGCGCTATCGTTATTGGTCTGGCGGCAATTATAATCGGTGAAGTAGTTATTAACTTTATCTTTAAAAAAGGCTGTTCATTCTACACCCGTCTGACTTCTGTTATTATCGGAGGAATTATCTACTACGCAGCTATGGTCATCATTTTATGGCTGAGAATAGATTCCAACGATCTGAAACTTTTCACCGCTATCATCGTTACAATCTTCTTGGCCATACCGAATTTAAAGGTTAAGAAAGGGGGAAAGTAAAATGTTGAAAATTGATAATATTTCCAAAACATTCAACCCTGGTACAATAAACCAGAAAGTTGCCCTTTCAAACCTGTCACTGCAGCTGGAAGAGGGTGACTTTGTGACTGTCATCGGTTCAAACGGAGCCGGTAAAAGTACCATGCTTAATGCTATCAGCGGCAGCTGGTTTGTTGATGAAGGGAAAATCTTTGTTGATGATATTGATGTGACCTTGATGAGTGAATATCAGAGAGCCAGATATATCGGCAGAGTTTTCCAGGACCCGCTGATGGGTACCGCCGCTGATATGTGGATTGAAGAAAATCTCGCTCTGGCCAGCCGCAGGGGTAAATCCAGAGGTCTGCGAGTCGGTATCAGCAGAAAAGAACGCGAAATCTACTATGAAAAGCTAAAGGCTTTAAATCTAGGTCTGGAAGAAAGACTTACCACTAAAGTCGGACTGCTCTCAGGTGGCCAAAGGCAGGCTCTGACACTACTCATGGCTACTATTCAGAAACCGAAACTGTTGCTGCTGGATGAACATACCGCTGCTTTAGATCCATCAACCGCCAAAAAGGTTCTGGATTTAACCGATCAGCTGGTCAACGAAAACAATCTTACAACCCTGATGATCACGCACAATATGCAGGATGCTATCGACCATGGCAACAGACTTATTATGATGAATGACGGTATTATTATTTTAGATGTCAGAGGAGAAGAGAAAGCTTCCCTGACCAAAGAATACCTGATTAAAAAATTCAATGAACTATCTAATGGCACCCTGGATAACGATGCCTTACTATTATCAAAATAAAAATGCCCCTTACGGGCATTTTTTTCGAGGTGTTTTTATAAAAGCTGTCTGTGACAGCTTTTATAATCCATATTCATTGGTATAGGTTACCAGGTTAACATTTCTGACTCCTTCAGTTTTCTGAAGCCTGTTCATCGCTTCATCAACTGACGGATCATACTCTATTTCATAAGTCAGCTCTACCAGTCCCCTATCGCTTAAAGACTTGCTTTTCAGTTTCTTTTTCGCAATTGAACCGATGATATTCTCAACACCGGAAATTGCTTCTTCACGATAAGCAACCACCAGCAGATACTGGGATTTCGCTTTTACATCTGCCAGATAAAGCACATAGTACAGCAGACCCAGGAAAAGAGAACCTACTACCGAGATCAGATATAGACCGGCCCCACTCATAATGCCGGCAGTGATAGCCCAGAAAAGGAAAGCGGTATCGACAGGCTCCTTAATAGCTGTTCTGAAACGAACAATTGATAGAGCACCAACCATGCCTAAAGATAGAGACAGGTTGGAATTGATTGTTCTGATAACCATTGCGGTTACCATTGAAATAATTACGATTGTCAAAACTGTTGATTTATTGTATACCACTCCCGAAAAAGTCTTTTTATAAACAAATACAATAAACAGTGAAACAACAAAGGCAACTGCTACTGAAATCAAAATCATTTCCACAGTAACGCTGCTGCTGAACTGGTCTAATACACCTTTTTTTATCGCATCAAGAATACTCATAATTTAATCTCCTTTTCTACTTTACTTCCCGACAATAGGCAAACTTGGATATTGCCTGTCTTAATTTAGGTACTGAATTAAGTATAGCGGTGATGTGAGCGGGAATAAAGTCGTTGCACTTCACTTCTAATACTATTTCATCAGGTTTTGTAACTGGTACTGTCTCAATATCCTTATCAAACAGATCATAGTTATATTTTCCACTTCTGATATATTCGTCAAAGGTAATCCTTGTTTTACTGACCGGATGAGCGAAAGCTGTTCTGCGATAATCAACAATTACTGATGGTCTTAACTGCCTGACCTGGGCATTGGCCAGAAACTTGTTAAGAAAACTGTTTTTGCTGGTTATCTGATAAAACCGGCCTTCGCAGATGGCAATGGCTGCTGCCAAAGGCAATAACACCTCTTCTTTATAGGTCATATCAATATCTTTATGTTTACATTCCAGTTTAATAGTCCGACTGGAGTAATTGTAAATTCTGATACGATATTTACTGCGAAACTGGATGCCATCTCTTTTTTCATCCAGCGAAGTTGAAAAGGCATCATCAAAATATAAAGATCTGACATCATAGGAATACTTCTCACTTTTCGAATTTCTGTCCAGTTCCATTACTGCCGCCAGCTGGTTTTTAAGCATTTCCGCAATTGGCTTAGAGATGACATATTTTAACTCATAACGATATTCTACCATAAGTCACCAAACAGTTCCTTCATCTGCTGGTCAGTCAGTGAGAAGTAATTTTTTGTCTGAGTTAAGACAATTTTTTGCCTGACTTCGATGAAGTTTTCAATAATCTTAAGGTGCGAGTTATACAGACTCATACTTGGGTAAGTGTTAATAATTGGATCCATACTATATTTCCAGCGCTCTCTATCTCGGGCAATATCATTGTGATATAGCTCCTTTAAATGTTCAAAGATAGCCGTCAGCTTTTCCTTGCTGAGGGCATTGTTCAGATGATAAGCCAGTCTTTCAAACCACAGTTCTCTGAATTCGCTGTTTCTAAAAAGCTCTCTTGGCAGGGCATTATCATAGGTATTATTAACCCAGCCTGTCATACCGTAAGGATTACACAGATAGGTGGTGTAATAGTTAATGTTTGGCAATCTGAAACCATGATCCATATCATAGTAGATGTATTTCCATTTGCCATCATCAATTTCAGGTGAGCGAAAATAGCGCACATTATGGACATCCGGATTGACACAGTACATCTGGGCAATCCAGAAATCGGCAAAGTTTACAATATCTATTTTTGAACAGATAAAATCATAATTCTCTTTGACCGCTAAATCATTGTTTTTAACCCAGCTGAAGAGGTAATGAATATTGTCAGTTCCGGCTTTCTGGGAAAAATCGACATTGACAATGCTGACTGTTTCAGGATTGACATTATAATGACCGGCAATAAACTTGGCATTTATTTTTTCCCGGATATTGTAGATGCCCCAGTAATAGCCATTAATATACAGGACACAGGGTTTATAAGCCTGCACATCTAGATACTCATCCATAATAGTGGTTGACAGAATATCTCTGATCATTGTTCTGGTCCAGTCGTTAGAGCCGGTTCGCAGTACCAGCGAATCAAAGACAACGCTTTCTCTGTTTTCAAAAAGATCATAATTCAATTCCGTTGAACCAAATGGACTGTCAAACCTCAGAGCATAGCTTTTTTTGGGCTGGTTTCTGCTGTTGCCGCCAAAGCAGGATATTGAACAGGGAATTGAGAAACCGGAGTCTTTTTCATAAAACTCCACATAGCACTGCAGCTGTAAATCTATGGCAAAACTATGAGCATTCAAATAAGCAAAATCAGCAGCATCCATTGAAATAATCATCACCGGCAGACTGTGATTTTCATTGATAACATAGCTGGAGGTAACTGTTTTAGATGGCATCTGCCCACTGCCAAAAGACTTGAACTTCAATACAGTTGTCTTACTTAAATTTATCGGTTCTTTATACTGACTGCAATAAGTGTCAGGTTCACTGCCATCAGTGGTATAGTAAATGTTTCCACTACCGTTAACAGCCACTGTCAGATTAGAAACATCATTATAAACGCCAGCCTGAGTCAGCACTACCGGTGAAACAGAGATTGATCTGATACCGCTGCCATTATCTTCTCCCGGAGTCGGATTAGCCAGGTAGTAATAGCCGACCGTGCCACAGCGGCCATAACTATAGCCATAAGGAACTTCCGCAATAAACATACAGTCGATTAATTTATTGTTTCGGGACAGAAAGATTGACTCACTGTCTGACAGTTTGAAATTGCTGTGATAATAACTGCTGTTGGTCAGCGAGGTTTC
>JARKSP010000023.1 GCA_029974225.1 Erysipelotrichaceae bacterium | reverse complement strand
TTAGATTCTGGCCATTCATAGTATCCAGAAAATCAAATCTTATCGGATACTCGGCGCCAAAACGGCTGTAGATGGCTGGACCCAGTAATTCAACCGGCTGGTATTTAACCAGATTCAGCGCCGGTGTTTCAATGCGGATATCTTTAAATCTTAAGAAAAGACTATTTTCTTCAACAACACCATCAAAACACCAGGCATACTTTTCTTCTGACCTGTCCAAATCACAGACTTCCCGCATCCAGTCTCCGCCCCAGACTTCATAGTCAAAATATGGAACCAGTCTGAATGGCCCTCTCGCAAGCTGCTGCAGTCCGGCTTTTAAAGCCTTGTGGCTAACCATTTTAGGATTGTTTTCCATATTGCTGTCCAGATAGAAATCGATATCATCAAACAGTTCAAATTTCAGCTTGTCCGCAATCCGCCATTCAACAAAGTATCCGCGCTTGTACTTTTTCAGGCTGTCTTGCTTTTCATTGTGACAGTTGTAATTTGTCCGGCCCTGACGATACCTCAGCTGAGCCTGCCAGCGGGTTAAATCAGCATAAACCAGAACATCCCCTTTGCTGATCAGAGAAGCTCCAAAACCATATATAATGGTCAGCCCATCATCTCTGATTGTCCTTTGGACCTTTTCAAGTTTTTGCTGATCAATAAAATCAGAGACTCTGCCATGATACATAAAGCCTCTGACCCGATCTTCAGTCAGAATATTTTTCAGCATTTCATCCATTTTACTGCTGGCAATGAAAATATCGGTGCTCTGAATAATCCTTTTAGCCTTGATTCTTTGGCTTATTTCTGCCAGTACTTCACTATCAATAACTCCTGGATAGGTTTCAATAGTCAGGATGCTCTTGTCTTTTAATTCTTTCTTTAAGATGGAACAGATATCCGCATATCCAGCCCAGACGCTCTGATCAAAACCAGAAATAATCTTCTCTGGATATTTGTCATAGTTTGACTTCCGATTCAGATACTTCATGTTCACTCTCCTAAAACACATTTTTACCCGATAGATTTCAGTCAGGATTGATTTTACAGACAGCCTTCGCTTTATTTCTGCCAGCTAATTGTATGAAATCGTTATTAAAAACTCTGCTTTGCCGGTAATCTTATAGGAACCATAGTTGGCTGGAACCAGGAAAGTATCACCCTTTTTATATGGCAAATCACCAATCATTCCCTCACCAGCCAGAAAATTAATAACCTGATAGTCAGCTTCAGCAGTTAATACCAGTTCTTTTTCTGAAGTATAATGTTCAACCTCAAAATATTCACATGAACATATCACATGATCATTGCTCATTTCTGCATCCCGTTCATATTTAATGCTAGGCACTGTTTTAACAACATCCAGGGCCTTGTCGATGTGAAGCTCTCGCAGATTACCGAATTTATCTCGCCGATTAAAGTCATACAATCTATACGTCAGATTAGAGTTCTGCTGAATCTCACATATAATATTTCCGGCTCCAATGGCATGGATTGTCCCTGCTTCAATCAGAAAATAATCACCTTTTTTTGTTTCAACCTTATTTAATACTTCCAGAATTGTGTTATTTTCAATTCGTTCTCTTAATTCATCGGTAGATACTTCTCTGTTAACCCCATAGTAAATATACGAGCCTTCCAAACTTTCCATAATATACCACATTTCTGTCTTGCCTAAATCCTGTTCTACTATCAGGGCATACTCATCGTCAGGATGTACCTGAATGCTTAATGAGGATCTGGCATCGATATATTTGATCATAATGTTCAGATCTCTTTTGCTTCCAAGAACTTCACTATTATTTTTTAAATATTCTTTCAGGTCCATCCCTTTATAATTACCGTTATCGACAATAGAAATACCATCCTTATGAACCGACAGTTCCCAGGACTCAGCCATAATATCAGCGCTTGATTTGCCATACTCTTTCAAACGCTCTCCGCCCCACGGATAGTTTTTTGTTACACCCTTTAATCTAATGATTTCCATAATCAACTTTCCATTTCTATTTTCCTTTTTGTTTTCACTATTATTATAAGCCTAATTTTCTCTGTTTCAATGACAATTAATTTTTCTAAATAATGTTCCCCGTTAAAAATGCTCTAAAAGAGCATTTCTAACAGTATTCAGAATTTAAACACTTTTATTAACTGGAAACAGCCAAATCCTCAGCAATCTTTTCGTAAATAAAGCCGATCAGTTCAGTCTGCTGGTCCATATTGCCTATTGCCTTATTAGGGATGACAAAAGAATTTGCCCCACCGTAAAAGATGGCCAGAATGTTCTTTAAGGGAATAATTTTTTCAACATCCCTGTATTCAATGGTTTTTCCATCAACTGTGATGTTGCTTTCTTTAAAATCTACTGTTACCTTCGCAAAATCAACAATATTCATCTTCTGAACAAAATTCATATTAATACTGCGAAACAGAAAGGCTTTCCATATTCTGTCACTTAAAAACAGAAACCAGAACACCGCAAAGGCCAATGCTGCCACAACATAGAGTGTATTGGTATACAGTTTAAAAAATATAAACGTAAACAGCAGCAGCAGGGGAATAATAACTCTCAGCCACCAGCCGGTAATTCTATTCTTTCTTGAATTGGCGATAATGAAACGTAAATATTCCAAATAGTCTTCTTTTTCCAGTTTAAAAATAATCTTCATAAAGTACATCCTTTCAAAAAGAGGGGGTTATTCACCCCTGATCTTTTTGTTTTGATTGATAAAACGTTTCGTAATTAAATGTGGTCTGGTTATTGAGGAACCGATACAGATCATATCGGCACCAGCTTCAATCAGATCCTTAACATCCTTGATTTCCCACACTCCACCCTCAGCATTCACCGGTAATTTACAGTGTTCTTTAATTTCTCTGATCAGTTCAATATCTGGACCATCTATTTTCTTAAAGACTCCTGACAGGGTGGTAGCTAGAATATCAACCATTCCGGTCTGTTCTGCGAAGATACAATCTTCCAGAGTTGCACAGTCTGCCATAATGGCAATATCCGGATATTTGTCTTTGATTGACTTTAGCAGGTCATATAATTCTTCTTTTCCACGACAATCACGAATTGTACAATCGAGTGCTAAAATATCACAACCAGCATCGATAACTTCACTAGCAGCTTCCAAAGTTGGTGTGATAATAATGTAATTATCATCCTCGTGGCTAGGATCAATTACCTTATTTAAACCGACGATTGGAAAATCACCTAATTCACGAATGGCACGGATATCTTGCGGCCAGCAGGCACGAATAGCTTCAGCTCCGCCCATGATGACGGTTTCAGCCATGACCTTCATATAGTTTGCACCATATAATGGTGTGTCTTCATAAGCCTGACAAGAAATAATTAGTTTTCCAATTAACTTCCTGACTACCTCTTTCATTATGGTGCCAAGAACCCAGTGAAGTAACCAACAATAGCTACAACCAGATACAGCATAATAATCTTCATTGCGCTCCAGTTTTTCTTAGCTATCAGCCAGTAAGTGACCATTGCTGTAAGGTATACAGGTAGCTTAGGCCAGACACCGTTAAGCAGA
>JARKSP010000022.1 GCA_029974225.1 Erysipelotrichaceae bacterium | reverse complement strand
TCTTGTGCGCTGTCGGATATCTAATTGCATGTTATGCATATCGTTTCTGACTTCAATGATTTGATCCATCAAGGATTTCAGTTCAGTCGTATCAAGTCCTAATGATTCATGATAAGCCTGAAGGAAAAGGTTGTTCATCTTATCCTGAATGAGAAGTTCATTCTGGAAATGATCTTCATAAGCTTGATCCATATCGACAATATAATCATCCCAAGTTAGATCACCGTCATAATATTTCTTGATATTCTGCCGCTGGAGATCATAAAATTCTTTCCAATTATTCTGGTAATCTAATACATAATTGGAATATCTCGCTGTTACATCATCATTGAGACCAAGCCCTCGTAAGATCCCAGTATATGCTTGACGTTCGTGTGCATAATAAGTGTTCCACTGTGCTTGATTCTGTGCGGCCACGGAAGAAATATAGTTACGCCATTCTGTAACTGTCATGCTCTCTTGAAGCTTTTTAGCATAAGCACCAGCATAGCGTTCACGTGTACTGATCCACTGATTTGAACGTGTATCGGATAAATAATCCAAATATTCGAATAATTTTGCTATTCTCTGCTGTCTATCGCCTGCGGCTGTTACATCATTTTTGATATTTTCTGCATCATGCATGACTTGATTATCCATGTAGATTCTGGCAGTAGCAGCCATTTTCCCACGGATATATTCAACCGCCTGTGCTTGTTCTTCTGGAGTTTTAGCATTATCCAATAAGGTTTGAAGCTGAACAAGAGCACCACTTTTCCCAAATAATTCATTAACCGTATCGGCATCAATCGGATAATTTTCCTTTACAATGCTATCCATAATGCTTTGAGCGTTTGGCTTTACATAATCTCCATAAAGATTTTTTCTAATCTCATCTTTATTCAATGAATTTTGTAAAGCGGTATAAACTAATTTACTTCCGTTAGGAATTTCAGCATCAATCTGATTCTGAAGCACTGGATCCATAAGATCAATTGCTTTTCCCGGCTTCCACATATAATGCATATACTGCATTTGTCCAACGGTGTTAGCTCTGGCTGATTCTGCAGCTTCAATATTGCCTGATAGTTTAGAGAAAGGTGCTTTGCTGCTTGCTTTGCCAATCAAAGCAGATAATTTATCAACGCTGTCGCCAGGATGCATTTTCGCATTGATCTTTTCTTTTACAGAAGTTAATGGACTTTGAGTCTGATCAATGCCGCCACGAAATTCTGACATTGATTCTTGCATCCTCGCAGTCTGTATATTCATTCTATTTACCCAAGTGTCTGAGTTAGGGAAGCCGAATACACCAACTGCAGCACGCGTTATAATATCATTTATTAAGTTATTAACTGGGAAAGAAGGAGAAAATCCGAGCAATAAAACACTCTGTATTCTCTTCATAAGATCAGATAAACGAATGGCTAAGCTTTGTGGTTTTATATTATATACTTTGACTACATAATCAGATATTTTATCAGTATAGTAACTGCATATTCTGTGGCTACTTGTTCAAAGCGATAAGGCAACGGGTCTTTCTTATCTGTAAATACCTTGAATTGATCGATGATTTGAGTTCCGTCATCTGTTAATACCTGATTCATAATCATATTGTTATTTAGAGCTGCATAATCTCTAATCATTGATTTAGCCGCATTAGGCTGATCTCTGGTAAGCTTTATAAATTCATCTGGAGTGAGATTCAATTGTGAAGATATAACGGTCAGATTGCTTCGTAATCCTTCTGTAGCCTGCCATTTGGAAGTGATCTGATCAATTGTGCCAGATTCTACAATCGCTCTGAATCCATCACTCAGCGTTTTTTGAACGGCGGTCCCGTAAATAGCTGCGACGGAATCGCCCTGTTTCACTTCCATCATATCAGCCATCTTCATAATGTTTTCTCTCCAAGTTACTGGAGAATCAGACATTAGACTGAGTTCACTAACAACGTTAGCGAAATCATCTGTATATAAGATTGCTTTTGAATCTTCGGTTAGTTTAGATAGATTCTTTACCCAAGCTAATTTTCCGGTAGCTTGCCCTGGTTGAAGTT
>JARKSP010000019.1 GCA_029974225.1 Erysipelotrichaceae bacterium | reverse complement strand
TCACCTCTTCCAGAACCGCTTTCAGCCGCTCTTCAAACTCACCGCGATATTTGGCTCCGGCGATCAGAGCCCCCATATCCAGCTCAATCAGCCGCTTGTCTTTCAGATTCAGCGGGACATCCTGCTTGTATAGTCGCCAGGCCAATCCTTCAACCACCGCTGTCTTACCAACACCGGGTTCACCGATCAAGACCGGATTATTCTTGGTCTTGCGGGAAAGGATTTCAATAATTCTTCGAATTTCCTCATCCCGGCCGATGACCGGGTCAACCTTGCCACTGGCGACCGCCTCAACGATATCACTGCCATATTTCTCTAAAGCCTCTAAGGTATCTTCACTTGTTGCTTCATTCATCTTTTTACCACCACGTCTTTCTAGTTCCTGGTTAATTACCTGATTTTTACTTAATCCATATTTTTTAACGATTTCATTGGAAATCGGTGAATCGTTAAACAGCAGATGGATAAAGACTGCTGCAACCGTTAAAAAGGTCTCATCATTTTCTGTCGCCCAGTTTAAAGCCTCGATAATCGCATCATTGACTTTGCGATTGAAAACCGGCTGCGGGATATAATCAACGGTCGCGATATTATTTAATCTGCTTTCAGCAATCCGCAGACAGTCCTGCTTATCCAGACCGATTCTTCTGAACAGACCATCAATTGTATCATCCGAAAAGATGGCATGAAACATATGCACAGTCGTAATTTCACTGTGCCGCAGCTGACTGGCCTGCTGATTAGCCTTTAACAGGATATTCTGCAGTTTCTGTGAGAATTTATTAAAATCCATAAATTAACTCCTTTCTGGCACTTGATGTGTTCAAGTGCTAAATTGTTTTTTGAAGAAAAGTAACATTTCTGTTACTTAAAAGAGCTTCTGAAGCGGTCAAAGACCGATTTCTTCTGTTTCTTTTCAATATCCTTCAATCTGTTGAACAGTTCCTTTTCTTCCCTGTTCAGGGAGGTTGGTACCTTGATATCTACGATGACATACTGATCACCATAGTAGGAACTTCGCATATCCTTGACACCCTTGCCTTTCAGACGGAATTTCTGATCAGGCTGGGTTCCCGAAGGTATCGTCAGTTCCACATCACCGTGAACGGTCGGAACATCAATCTTGCTGCCCAAGGTCGCATCAATTACTGACAGAGGAACCGTTATGTAAATATCATTGCCGTTTCTCTGGAAATACTGATGCGGTATGACCATAACTTCGATATACAGATCTCCGTTAGGGCCGCCATTATATCCTCTATCACCCTTGCCGGCGATACGAAGCTGCTGACCGGATTGAATTCCGGCTGGAATTGTTACTTCAACTTCAATTTTCTTTTTGTTGAAGCCGGTGCCTTTACACTTCGGACATTTATTTTCAATCACCTGACCGGTACCGTTACAGTTTGAACAGGTGGTCTGAACCTGCGACATGCCAAACATGGTCTGCTGGGTTCGAACTGTTCTGCCTGTTCCGCCACAGGTTGGACAGGTTTTAATATCATTTTTACTTTTAGCTCCTGAGCCCAGACATTCTGAGCACTGCTCTTCAACTTCCAGTTTCAGGGTTCTGGTTAAACCCCTGATTGATTCCATAAAGTCAATTCGCATACTCATAAACCTGTCCTGCCCTTTTCGCGGAGCGTTGCTGCTGCGGGAGCGGGTCTGACCTCCCATGCCGCCAAAGAAGGAACCGAAAATATCGCCTAAATCACCAAAACCACCGAAACCAAAGTTTTCAAAGCTGAAATTATCAAAATTGAAGCCACTGCTTTCTAAGCCGGCATGACCAAACTGGTCATAAGTACTCTTGGTCTGAGGATTATTCAATACTTCATAAGCCTCCTGAACCTCTTTAAACTTTTCCGGTGCGTCTTCATCTTTGTTCAAGTCTGGATGGTATTTTTTTGCCAGAGATCGATAAGCCTTCTTTATATCATCTTCACTTGCTGATCGGTCAAGACCTAAGACCTCATAATAATCTCTTTTTTCTGCCATAATTTTCCCTTCCTGTAAATCTAATGACTAGCAGATGCTAGCCATTAGATGTTATATCATATTTTTACTTTTCCGTAAAGTCAGCATCCATGACATTATCATCATAGCTGTTGGCACTGCTGTCAAAATGAGTGTCCTGATGCGGCTGCTGTGACTGCTGCTGGTACATTGCTTCACCCATAGCCTGAGCAGCTTTCTGTAAAGCATCCAGCTTGGTCCTTAAGGTATCATAATCGTTATTATCCAGCGCTGTCTGTAATTCATTTTTCAGCTTTTCAACTTCTGCCTTCTGATTAGCATCAATCTTGTCGGCATGATCAGTCAGAGTCTGTTCAATCTGAATAATGTATCCCTCAGCCTGATTGCGCAATTCAATTTCTTCTTTACGTTTGTCATCTTCGGCTTTGTGAAGTTCAGCTTCTTTGACCATTCTTTCGATTTCCGCTTCTGACAGTCCTGAAGAGTTGGTAATAGTAATAGATTGCTCTTTACCGGTTCCCTTATCCTTAGCTGAAACATGAACGATACCGTTAACGTCAATATCAAAGGTTACTTCAATCTGCGGAATTCCTCTTCTAGCTGGCGCAATGCCATCCAGTTTGAACATGCCCAGTGACTTGTTGTCTCTGGCCATTGGTCTTTCACCCTGCAGAACATTGATATCTACCGCTGGCTGATTATCTGACGCAGTAGAGAAAATCTGTGATCTGCTGGTTGGAATAGTTGTGTTACGATCAATCAATCTGGTCATAACTCCACCTAATGTTTCAATACCCAGTGACAGTGGTGTAACGTCTAACAGTAATACATCGCTGACATCACCTTTCAGTACTCCACCCTGAATGGCAGCACCCATAGCTACTACTTCATCCGGGTTAACACTCTTGTTAGGTTCTTTTCCAAGTTCGTTTTTAACAGCTTCCTGCACTGCCGGAATTCTGGTTGAACCACCAACCAGTAATACCTGGTCAATGTCACTCTTTGTCAGACCTGAATCACTTAAAGCCTGTCTGATTGGTCCGATTGTCTTTTCAATGATCGGTTTAATCATATCTTCAAATCTTGCTCTGGTCAGAGAAGTTTCAACGTGCAACGGTCCATCAGAGTTAGCTGAGATAAACGGAATTGAAATCTGAACTTCTTTCATTGAAGACAGGTCTTTTTTAGCTTTCTCAGCTGATTCTTTGATTCTCTGTAAAGCCATATTGTCTTTTTTCAAATCAATACCATAGTCTTTTCTAAAACCGTCACAGATATAGTCAACGATTAGGTTGTCAATGTCATCTCCGCCCAGCTTATTGTTGCCGGCAGTTGCCAGTACTTCAAAAGTGCCATCAGCCAAGTGCAGAATACTGACGTCAAAGGTTCCGCCACCAAAGTCGTATACCAATACTGTCTGTTCAACATTGGTCTTATCAATACCGAAAGATAAAGCTGCCGCAGTAGGCTCATTGATAATTCTGGCAACTTCCAGACCGGCGATTCGGCCGGCATCTTTGGTAGCCTGACGCTGAGCATCATTAAAGTAAGCCGGAACCGTAATAACTGCATCCGTAACCTTGGTGCCCAGATAAGCTTCAGCATAGTCTTTCATATAAGCCAGTATCATCGCTGAAATTTCCTGAGGTGTATACATTTTACCCTCTAATTTAACTTTTTCATTTGAACCCATTAATCTTTTGATTGATGTAACTGAGTTTTTATTGGTAACTACCTGACGCTTAGCAGCATCACCAACGATCTTATCGCCGTTTTTAAATGCCACTACTGACGGAGTAGTTCTATTCCCTTCTGGATTTGTGATAATTGTAGCTTCACCGTTTTCATAAACTGCTACACATGAATTTGTTGTACCTAAGTCAATACCTATAATTTTTCCCATAATTTATTCCTTCTTTCTTTTACTCGCTGACCTTTACCAAGGCCGCTCTTAATAATCTGTCTTTTAACATGTAACCCTTCTGCAGAACTTCGATTACCATATTTGGTTCTATACCTTCAATTTTCTCGGTTAACATCGCATTTTCGAAGTTTGGATCGAAAGGTTTATTAATACTTTCAATTTGACTGATTCCTTCATCAGTTAAAGCCTGAATAATCTGATCATAAGTCAGTTTAACACCCTTGACAAAAGGATCAGCTATATCTTTTCCAGCCAGTGCTATCTCCAGAGCATCCAAGGCTGGTAAAATGCTTTGTGCGAATGACTGAATACGATATTTGTTGGCGTTTTCAGCATCATTCAATAGTCTCTTCTTCAGATTTTCCGTATCTGCATAAGCCTTATAATAAGCATTTTTAGTGATTGCGACTTCCTGTTGAAGCTCTTCAATCGTTTTCTGTAGTTTTTCCGTTTCACTGAGTTCTACTTCTGCTAGAACCTCTTCAACTGTTTCTACCTTAATTTCCTGCTCTTCAACTTTTTTGTTCTTATCTTTTTTGCTCATTTTAACCTCATTTTCTACTTCTTTTTCTTATACTGGTTTTCGATAAACTGCGTAGCGAAATCCAATATTGAAACAATTCTGTTATAATTCATGCGGCTTGGTCCTACCACCATCAGTTTTCCTTCTTCATCACCGATGTTGAAGACACTGGAAACAATCGCCACATCATTAACCCATATCAGTTCACCTTTGTTGTCCGGTGATTTGACCCTGATGCTTGATTCTCTGTTGCCAATTGAACGCCACATCGCTGCATCATCAAACATCTTCATAATCTCCTTCAGCTTTTCGATATCGCTGAATTCAGGCTGATACAGCATGTTGCTGGCTCCGGAAAAATATACATTGTCACTGGCAAACTTTACAAACGCCTGGACAAAGGCATTGAATAGAATCTCATGTCTTTTAACCGAGCGTTCTAAAATCGGTTTGATTTCATTCAGCTTTTCCACCACATCATTGATCAGCGTACCCACCAGATAATCATTCAAGATATTTGTACAGGTCTGAATGTCTTCCACCGATACCCGATCGGCAAAATAGAAAGTCTTGTTTTCCACATGACCCTGATCGGTAATGATTACGGCTACCGCGCTGGTTTCACTCAGCGGAAACAGCTTTATATGAGCCAGAGACTGTTTATTGGCATCAGGCCCTAAAACCAGTGAAGTCAGGTTGGTCATATTTGATAATATGTCACAACTGGCCTGAATCACATTTTCAAGTGGCAAATCGCTGGAAAAGAATGTCTGCAGCTGATATTTCTCTTTTTCATCCAGGTCGGAATCCATCAGATATTCCACATAGTACCGATAGCCGTATGTAGAGGGAACTCTTCCCGATGAAGCATGAGTCTTCTCTAGCAAGCCTTCTGTTTCCAGGTAATTCATTTCATTGCGAATTGTAGCACTTGAACAACTAAGTCCGTACTGCTCCAGCAGGCTTTTTGAACCGATTGGTTCAGCGGTCTTGATGAACTCTTCAACAATCGCCTTTAAGATAATTTCCTGTCTCTTAGATAACATCCTTCTCCTCTCTTTCTGGCACTTAACTTCTGCCACTGCTAATAGTATAATACATCTTTTTAGCACTGTCAACTAATAAGTGCTAATTTTTTATATTGAAAATATAAAAAACGATTACCCTCAGAATAATCGTTTTTCACTTCCTTTTTTTATTAATTTCTTGTTTTTGACTATATCCGCTACCGGAAATATCGCTAGAAAAAGGCGATTCTACTCGCCTTAGAATGATACTTCATCTGTTTTCGCAATAAACATATACAGCAATAGCGAAATAATCGTTGTCAGCGTCAGGATGGTCGCATAAGCTGCTGCGATACCATAGTTTCCTCTGCTGACATAGGTATAGACCGCCAGTGTCAGAGTGACCGTCTTCAGGTTATAGAGGATGATCGCCGTTGAAAGTTCGGTAATAATCGTTACCCAGGACATGATAGCTCCCGACAGGATCCCATTGGCCATCATTGGCACCGTAATGCCGAAGAAAGCCTTCATCTTGCTGGCTCCCAGAGACAGGGCCGCCTCCTCAATAGACAGCGGTATCTGCTGCAGGGTGGCCACCGAAGATCTGATGGTATAGGGAATACGTCTGATAACCAGAGCGATAACCATGATGGCCACCGTACCGGTCAGAACGATTGGCTTTTTAGAGAAAGCCATGACCAGAGCAATACCAACTACTGAGCCCGGGATTATATAGGGAATCATCGACAGAGTATCAATAATTCTGTTGACAAAGTTGCTTCTTCTGACCACCAGATAGGCAATGATAATCGCCAGTATTATTACTATTATCAGAGCCGTCAGGCCAATACTGAAAGTATTGGGAATAGCTCTTCTCAGGTTTCTGAAAGCCAGCCGATAGCTTTCCAGGGAATAGCCTGGAACAAACAGCTTGCCACTGGTCTTCAGAAAGGAAGTATAAATGACATACACCTGCGGCAGAAAAGCCAGGCCAACGACAAACCAGCAATAGAAATTAATAAACAGTGCTTTAATTCCGGTCAGCGGTTTTCTTTCAATCGAGTTCATCGCATTCATCGTGAAGGTGAACTTACTGTTGACATAACGCTGAATCAGAAAGATGACCGCTGTTATGACGATGGCGATAATACTGACCGCCGCCCCGAAGTTTCTGTCGGCCCCGGTTTCCGAAAAGTAGGCGTTATAGATAACTACCGGAAAGGTCTGATACCCTTCTCCAATTAATAACGGTGTGCCAAAATCGGCAAAGGCTCGCATGAAGACCATCAGAGTTGCGGCAATAATTGTCGGCATAATCAATGGAATAATTAGCGTCAGAAAACGTTTGACCCCAGTGCAACCCATGTTTTCCGATGCTTCCAAAAGTGAATTATCTATATTTTTCAAAGCTCCCGAAACATACAAAAATACCAGCGGAAAAAGCTGTAAGGCTAAAACCAGCAGAATTCCATTAAAACCGTAAATATCCGGTATCACAAAGCCGGTCAGTTCCTTAATGAAATTGGTTATCACACCGCTTCTGCCCAGCAGCATTATCCAGGAGTAGGCTCCGATAAA
This sequence comes from Erysipelotrichaceae bacterium, assembly GCA_029974225.1. Classification (GTDB taxonomy): domain Bacteria; phylum Bacillota_I; class Bacilli_A; order Erysipelotrichales; family Erysipelotrichaceae; genus UBA1783. The sequence goes on along the minus strand of JARKSP010000019.1, from coordinate 16,792 downwards.
TGGCGCGGACATACTGCACAGGATAATGATTACCTGCAGCAGACCTTTGCCCCTGATCTCATACATCTGATAAAAGTAAGCCAGGGGAATACCGATAACAAGGGTCAGTAGCGTAGCCAGAGAACTGACTTTCAGGGAGTTGGTAATGGACTTAACATAATATCTTTGGTTGAAGAAGTTGGCAAACTGCTCCAGTGTAAACTGCCCCTGTTTGAAGAAAGCCTGAATAAACAGTTTCAAAAGCGGCCAGATCAGAAACAGCAGGTAGGAAACCAGCACAACTAAAGATACAACTTTCCAGATATCTAGGCTTTTATTCTTTTTAGTCATCGCTGTCATAATCAATCACCCGTGTACAAGTCTAAATCGTTTACTACACCTTCAACCAGATTATACTGACCGTTCTCATCGAAAATGTTGATTTTTTCTTCTTTGATGTGAAGATAGATCTCTGTACCTTTTTCAATAATACTGTCAATTTTAGATTCCTGAATAATTTCAATCTTGTCACCATTTTCCGTATGTACGAAATAATGCGTATTCAGACCTAAGAACACCGCATCATCAATGACCGCCTTAATGCCGTCTCTGTAGTTAATATCTACCACCAGTTCTTCCGGTCGGATTGAAACCTTTACTTTCTGGGAATACCTATACTCCTCTAGAATATTAGCCATTTCCACTGTATAGCCGCTAGGTAAGACCAGCAGCGCTTTTCCCGCTTCAACCTTCAGATTGGCATCAATGATATTTGTTCTGCCGATAAAGGTCGCAACAAACAGATTGGCTGGTCGCTGATATAAAACTTTCGGTGTTCCAATCTGCTGAATATCCCCCAGATTCATGACCGCGATTCTATCGCTGACCGCCATAGCTTCTTCCTGGTCATGAGTTACATAGACGGTTGTAATGCCGATGCGGTTTTGAATTTCCTTGATTACGGTGCGCATCTCCACTCTCAGCTTGGCATCCAGGTTACTTAAAGGCTCGTCCATTAATAAAACATTTGGCGTGATTGCCAAAGCTCGGGCCAAAGCCACACGCTGCTGCTGACCGCCAGAGAGTCTTTCGGGCATTCTAGCTCTGTATTCCTCAATCTTCATCAGTTTCAGGAAGTGATCAGTTGTTTCTCTTATTTCCTCTTTGGGAAGTTTTCGGTTTTTTAAACCATAGGCGACGTTTTTTTCAACCGTCATATTCGGAAAAATAGCATAGTTCTGGAATACCATACCAATATTACGTTTGGCCGGATCCATATCGTTGATTCTGGTGTCGTTAAAATAGAAGTCGCCACCTTCAATCGAATTAAAACCAGCTATCATGCGCAATAAAGTTGTCTTACCACAACCCGATGGACCAAGAAGGGTGAAAAATTCACCCTCCCTGATATTTAGTGATAAGTCAGTAATTATTGTATTATCGCCGTATCTTTTAACGGCATGATTTATTCTGATATTAACACTCATAATTCTAACCTTTCAATTTCAAATTTAAATTTCTTTAAAGTTTATTCTGGATGAGCTGCGTTATACATCTGTTCCCATCTGGCCTGCCAATCTTTTTTGTTGGCACCGCAGTAAGCCATATCTTCAACTGCAATATTGATCTGATCAAATGGAATCATCTTGTCAGTTGTATTAGAAATAGCGGTGTTGACCGGACGAACTGTGGTTTTAGCGATTTCGTTCTGTCCTTCCTCAGAAATCAGCCAGTCTAAGAATTTCTTGGCATTTTCCATATTTGGAGCATTTTTGATAATAGCCGCTCCCGCAGGCAGCCAGACTGCCCCTTCTTCCGGATAAACCAGCTTGACATTGGTAGCGCCATCAACCAGCAGGCTGACACATGGGTCTTCATAAGAAACACCGACAGCATATTCACCGTTAGCTACGCCTTTCCAGATAGCTGAAGATGAAGACAGGATACCAGTCAGATTGTCAATGAATTTGCCAACCCATTCCCAGGCTTTCTCATCATATGGCTCATCACCCATAACCAGCAGCATGTTGGTTAATTCAGCCCAGGCACTTGATGATGCTGCCGGGTTACCCATAGCAATTCTGCCTTTTAACAATGGATTCAGTAAGTCATTGTAACCTTTGAACTCTTCCGGATCCAGACCCAGTTCAGCAAAGATATCCAGGTTGATCAGTAATGCTGCTGAACCATCTAAACAATAATGGGTAGAAATACCATTAATATTACGATAAGCTTCCGGCAGTTTATCATCACCTTTAGCTACGTATGGTTCAAAATACTCAGCATAGTTGATAGCATTCGCATAGTTCATACCACCATACAGGATGTCAGCCTGAGGGTTTTCTGCTTCTGAGACAATTTTCTCTAAACATTCACCTGTTCCCATGCTCTGAACTTCAACAGTAATGCCATATAATTCACCAAACGTGTATGCTACATCGACTAAAGCATCAGTATTAGGTGAATAAATTACTAAAGTTCCAGCATCCTCTTCTTTTGGCTCACAGCCGGTCATTGATAAAACCAGCATTACTGCCATCAAAATAGTTAGTAATTTTTTCATTTTTCCTCCTTCTAATTCATTACCTAAGGTAATAAATCTTATTACTACCTCTATTTTAGGCGTTATTGTAAGCGCTGTCAATGAAAGAAGGCGACTATCCGACTTAAGTAAATTGCTTTATAATATATTTATGAACAATCCCTTCAAGTACTCTTTCGACAACAAACGCTATCTGACCTGGAACTATTATGGTAAAAGTAACTTTTCTCAGAAGATCTATAAGGTTCCCCTTGATGGTCCTTTTTCCTGTCCCAATCGCGATGGAACCGTAGCCAAAGGGGGTTGCAGCTTCTGTCTGGGTGGCTCTAACGCCTTTCCGGCTTTAAATGACAGGGATTTAATGAAACAGTACCAGCAGCGCAAAGAAATCTTTCTAAGGAAATGGCCTGACGGTATTCCCTATGTCTACTTTCAGTCCTTTTCCAGCACCCACGCTCCTTTAAAAGAGTTGAAAAAGATCTACCAGCCCTTTATTGACAATCCAGAAATTAAAGGTATTGTCATCTCGACCCGAAGCGACTGTCTGGATGAGGAGAAAATCAGTTATCTTAACTCTTTAACCGCCATCAAACCCATCTGGATTGAACTGGGTCTGCAGTCGATTCACGACAGGACTTTAAGGGAAATGAACCGCGGTCACAGCTATCAGAACTTTCTGCAGGCAATTGACAGATTAAAAAACACCAATCTTAAAATCAGTGTTCATCTGATTAACGGCTGGCCATCGGAAACGGCAGAAATGATGCTGGAGACGGCTAAAGAAGTGGGCCGACTGCCCATTCACGCTGTCAAATTTCACATGCTGCACATCTGTAAAAACACCCTTTTAGGTGAGCAGTATCTGAAAAAACCTTTTGAACTGTTAAGCAAGGAGCAATATGTAACCATTGTGGCCAATCAGCTTTCTTACCTAAGAGAGGATATCATTATCGAAAGACTGACCGGTGACGGTTTAAAGGAATTTCTGCTGGCCCCAGATTGGACCCTTAAAAAGGTCAGTGTTATCAATGATATCGATAAAAAAATGGTAGAGTTAGATCTCTACCAGGGAAAGAATTACTGCGACAGACGATAATGGCCGACAATATCGGTATAATACTCTAAAACATCCTCTAAATAAGTTCGCTGATAAGGGTTAGCATTATGATAGATAAATGGTATCCCTTTTTTATTGCGATATTCACTGATTACCGCAATATGACCCGAAAATATAACGATATCCCCCGGCTGCCAGCTGGCGATATCATAAATATCCGTCGTCAGAGAAATGAAGTTGTTTTTAAAGAATACCTGCAGGTTTTCCACTCTTCTGAAATCAATATTGATGTCAACAACATCAATATCATACATCTCTCTGTTGGCCCAGATATCATCATAAACCATTTCCATCAGATCATAGCCGGCATTCAGCATGCCAAAGGCAACCACATCGGTACAGACTCCGAACTCGTCATCGGGATAACCGGTGCCATAATATTTACTCTTATATTGGGGATTGGTTGCCAGATATTCTTTGACTGCCTGCAGCATATCGCTTTGATCATCCAGACCGTCACCATCTTTATCGACACTGCTGCAGAAGGTTTCAATACCGAAATCTTCTCCGCTATACCGGCGATGGGGAATATAATTGAAAACATAGAGAATCTTTATCACCACAATCAAAAAACAGATCAATAATATTTTAAATAGGATTCCCAGAATCTTTTTAGCATTTTCCATTTACTTCTAACAGCTCCTAACCAGTTATTTTAATATCTGAAACAGATCGCATGTCTAATCAGCTTTCCATCGATGTAGGCCAGATTGCCCCAGGTATCGATAACCTGATAAAAGGTCTGCTCCTGATTTTCCATATATTTATAACCCACAACCCAGTGCCAGCCATAGGGGCTGATGCTTTTATCCAGACTGTTTAAACGCATTATCACCGGATAACCGTCCCTGATACTTTTTTTATACTCAGCACTATCTTTGCTCTTATAGGGCAGAAACTTACCCTTTTCAATATTACTGTACTCGCTTCTGTAAAACCATCTGATGCCTCTGATTATATCTCCGGCAAAAGAACCGGGAATTGGCGGTTCAATTTTCGGCCACAGAAGATGAATCAGCCATTTGGCAAAGTTACCGTCAACAAAAGAATATGGTTCATTGACAATAATCTGATTATCAAAGTTGTTGTTCAGATAGCTCAGACAGATGGCGGTACAGACACTGCCGCAGATGCCAAAACCCAGATAACCATAGCCATATTCCGTTTTAGTACTGTTAATCCATTGTTTCCTGTTATAAATACGTACTTTAACGTCATCTATGCCATACTCTTTCAAGCCGGCCAGAAACCTCGGTTTAAGCAGTATCACTTTCGCTTTATCTTTTTTCATCTTCATCAAGCAGCTGTTTTAAACCCTTCCAGCTTAAGGTGGCACAGTTGACACGGTTGACCTGTCTGCCAATACCCTCAAAGACCACTGCTTCTTTTAACAGCTGTTCATCATAATCCTTCTGAGCAATCATACTGAAGTAGTTTTCAATAATTTCTTCAGCCTGACTGATGCTTCTGCCTTTGATCAGTTCGCTCATAATCGAGGCTGCAGCCGTCGCTACAGCGCAGGCTATCCCCTCAAAGCGGACATCGGCAATAACACCCTGACTGATCAATACCTGCAGCTGGATATCATCAAGACAGCTGGAAGAATAAAGATGAATCTTTCGATAATTTTCATCATCTATCAGCTGATTATTTCTGGGATTTTCATAGTGGTCCATAATAATTTCTCTTTTTAATATGGGATTATCTTTAAGCGAATTCATTGACTCTCCTTTTTAGAAAATTACATCGATACAGCTTTCTAAAGTGGCTGTTTTCAATACTTCAATCAGTTTATCAATCTCTTTTTTGGTGTTATAGAAATACAGGGAGCATCTGATTGTTGAATCAGTACCCAGATGATGCCATAGGTTTTTGGCACAGTGATTGCCGCTTCTTAAACACAGACCATGTTTAGACAGATAAGCTGCCACATCCTGACCAAACAGAACTCTACCCTGATCTGTGATATTGAAACTGATTATCCCGATATCCGGTTCAGGATTATAGATAATAATATTGTCCAGCTTTTTCATTTCACTGACGGCATAATCTTTCAGCTGTTTTTCATATAAGGCAATTTTATCCATACCGATGTTCTGCAGATACTGAATCGCCGCTTTTAAACCCAGTACCGCCTCAATGCCTGGAGTACCGGCCTCAAATCGGTCCGGAGCATCTTTAAAAAGCATCTGACCGGCAATATCAAAACGATAGTTCATCCCGCCTCCCAGCAGCAGTGGCTCCATCTTTTCCAGAAGCTGATATTTGCCGTACATCACCCCTACAGCCGTCGGTCCGCCCATCTTATGGCCGCTGAAGACCAGAAAGTCGCAATCCAGTTCCTTGACATCGGTTTTGATATGAGGAACTGACTGAGCACCGTCAACCACCAGTATAGCTCCGGCTTCATGAACAGCTGCTGCTATTGCCTTTATGTCGCTGATATAGCCCAGAACATTGCTGCCATGGGTCAGGGAAACTATTTTCACCCTTTCATTTAAGGCCAGTTTAACATTTTCAACAGTAATTTTTCCTTTTTCATCCAGCGGAATAAATCTTACTTTAGCGCCGGTAAGCTGCGCCAAGCGATACCAGGGCAGGATATTGGAAGCATGCTCAGCAACGGTAATCAATATCTCATCATCCTTTTTCAGATTCTTAATACCATAGCCATAGGCTATCTGATTTAGACCATGAGTGGTGCCATAGGTGAAAACCACCTCTTTGCTTTGACAGTTGATAAAATCAGCCACCACTTCTCTGGCCTGCTGATATGCCTGATCAGCCAGATAAGCCAGATGATAGTCACCGCGATGAATATTGCTGGTAATATTCTGATAATAGTTATTAACCGCCGCAATAACACAGTCGGGCTTTAAAGTTGTTGCCCCATTATCCAGGTAGATTAAGGGTTTTCCCTCATTTGTTCTTTCAAGCATGGGGAAATCTCTGCGGATTTTATCTATTTCAAACATCAGGCCTTCACCTGCCTTTCAATTACCCTTCAAAATATTATAGCACATTAGTTTTTAATATTGTTAAGCTGCTTATTGGCATAATTAATATTGTTTGACGGCTATTCGTGATTGAATTAAACTTGCAAATAGCATATAATTAATAAGTTACAATTGGAGGTTTATATGAAAGAATTTCTTAAACAGAACTGGTTTGTAGCGGTAATTGCGGTATTCTTCATCGGAATATCTATCTTTTATGTCTACGACCAGAATAAAGATAACTTACCTAATAAAGTTGTTGATGGCAAAGATGTGGTGTTTTCCGTTGATGATACCAACTTTACTGCCGATCAGCTTTATGATGAGTTATATAAAAGCTATGGTAAATCAGAATTATTTTTAAAGTTCTATATGGGTGTTATTGATGCCAACGTAGAAGAAACCCAGGAGCTGACAGATCAGATCAACAGTGCCATTTCTCAGACCGTCAGCTATTACACCAACTATTATGGCTATGGTCTGGAATATCTCAATCAGCTGGCCCGCTACTATTATGGCTATCCTGATTTTCCAACCTATGTTGAATATCAGATCAAAGCTGAAACCCTATATTCCAAATATATTGGCGAACATGCTCAGGATTATGTTACGGAAGAATTTATCGCTAAACACAATCCTAGAGTTATCAGCTACTGTCTGATCAAGCTTGATGATCCAAGTAATCCAACAGCTGAAGAAACTGACAGATTGAATGCTGCGCAAAAAGCCTGGAGCGAAGAATACAGTGCTGAAACCTTTGCTGATTTCGCCAAGAAGTATTCTGAAGATGCCTCAACCGCCGGCAGCGGGGGAAAACTGGGTTATGTTGATGATAACTCCCGACTGGTTGATGCTTTCCTGAAGGCCGCCCTGTCTTTAGAAGCCGGCCAGGTATCAGAGTGGATATTTGACGAAAACTATGGCTATTTCCTGATTAAATGCGATTCAAAGAATTACGAAGATTATGCAACTGACGCTAACTTCTTATCAACTGTCTTAAGCGACAATGCTAATCTGGCTAATGAAATCGTCTGGACATATGCTCAAAATGCTAATATTACCTTTACTGATGAAGCCGTAAGAGATTACATCATGCAGCAGTTAAACGTTGACAAGGATGGTGAATAATTATGAAAAAGATTAAATTATTAGTTATTACCTTAATAACCGTTCTGCTTCTGGCAGGCTGCGGAAACAAGGTTGCCAAACTTTCCAATGGCAGTGATGTTCTGATCCAATTTGGCGACACCAAAATTACCAGATCTGATTTATACTACAGCATGCTGGAATCAGATGCCGGCAATACCGTAATCAGTCTGGCCAGCAATATGATTGTCAATCTGGAAATTGAAACTACCGATGAGATGCTGGCTGAAGCTCAGGAACAGATTGAAACCTATAAGGCTTCATTAACTGATGACTGGCAGACAGCGCTGGAAAAACTGGGCTTTGAAACTGAAGAACAATTGCTGGAACAGATTCTAACCTCAATCAAAAGTGAAAGACTGGTTTCTAAATACATTGATGATAACCTCGATGCCCTAATCGAAGAATATGCTCCACTGCTGGCAAAAATGATTTTCATCAAATATGAAAATAACGATATTGCCGGAGCTAAACAGAAAGCTGCTGAGGCCATAAATGATATCAAAAATGGCGAAGACTTTAAAACAGTTGCGGAAAAGTATTCGGTATCAGTGCCTATGGCTAATGAAACCTTATACACCAGATATTCCTCAGTGGACTATAATGTTTTACAGTTTCTGCTGGCGGTTATGGAACCAACTCTGTCAGAGCCGATTGAAAACCAGAATTCAAGTGGTATCTATATTGTTCAGGTAACCAAAACCAATGTTGAACAGGTTAAAGAAAGTTTTATTGCTTCCTTAAACGGAAATCAGGACTTCATTGCCAAAGTAAATAATTATTACTTTACCAAACACAGTTTCACAATATACGATATAAAAACTTTTGAGTATATAACAACAAATTATCCTTCTTATTTACCAACAAAAGACTAACATTTAAAAGCTAGCTTCTCGCTAGCTTTTATTTTCAGTTTTATAAAATCGGTTAAGCATTGGCAATATTCTCCGCCATGCTTTTTTCTTCAGTTATCGTATCATCATCCTTCAAGAACTTTTTCTTTATTATCCAGTAGAGTAGCGCATAGATCAGCGAAACTGTTATCCAGCTCAAAGGGAAGGCAAACAGAATAGTATTGACGCTGCCTGTCTTTGCAGCATATAGCACTACCCAGGCAATTCTGACAATCACCACTCCAAAGATGGTGACCACCGTTGAGTAGATGGCTTTACCCAGACCATTGAAAAGGGCAAAGAAAGGTTCAACAACCGCATAGGCCAGTAACATCGGCTGCAAAAAGACCAGGATGGAAACCGCCTGTTCTATGACCTCCGCTTCATGCGAAAACATCATAACCAGCGGACGGACAAAGATGAAAATGAAGGTATTAAGGGAAATGGTAAAGGCAAATGAAACCGCCAGACCGGAAGATAAACTCTTTTTAACGCGGTTATATTTTTTAGCTCCGTAGTTTTGAGCCACAACATTGGTCATGGCTACACCTAAAGAGGCCATTAAGATCCAGAAGATATTTTCAACCTTGTTATTGATGACATAACCGGCAACCGCTACTGAACCCAAACCATTAATGGCTGTCTGCAGAGTGGCACTGGTCAGCTGATATAGAAATGAGGTTGTTGAGGCTGGTATTCCGATGAGCAGCACTCTTTTTAGAATCGATAGTTCAAACTTACTGTTTTTACCAAATACTCCATAATCAATATGAATCATTCTTAAAAGATATAGAGCCATTATACTCTGGGTTGTAATAAAGGATAATGAAACACCAAGAATCCCCAGTTTTAACAGCACAATAAAGATGAAATCAGAGAGAATGTTCATCAGGTATAAAGCAATCAGCAGGATTGTCGGTCTTTTGCTTTCACCTAATCCTCTCAACATGTTAATAATCATCAGCACTGTCATATTAGGTAAAAAGCCAAAGCAGTAAGCCTGCAGGTACTGCGTTGAAATAGCCAGATTATCAGCCGGAACTCTTAATAGGATTAGAAACTTCTGACAGTTGAAATAATATAAAGCGGTAATAGAAAGAGCAATAAAAAGAACAATTGTCAGAGATGTTTTAAAATTATTGCGACAGTCGTCTCTTTTTCCACTTCCCACATCCTGGGATAAGACAACCATTGAGGCGGTAATTGCCCCGTTAGAGACATTGACAAACATGTTGATCAGATTGAAAGCGGAACCACCAATGGCTGCCAGAGCCTGGGAACCTAAAATCTTGCCAACCATTATGCCATTAAGAATATTATAGGCATGCTGAAAGAGTCCACATAGTAAAATAGGATAAAGTATAAATAAAATATTCTTAACAATTGAACCTTTTGTTGCGTCAATATATCTTCTATTCATCGCTTCAACCTCTTTTTTCCAATAGTTATATTATAGTACTATTGGCAGAAAATATCTATTTATAAACAAGTCTGTTAACTAAGTAAATGAAAACCGATGCCATACATCGGTATCTTAAAGAGATGGTGCCCGAGGACGGACTCGAACCGTCAAGGTATTGCTACCGGTGGATTTTGAGTCCACTGCGTCTACCGATTCCACCACTCGGGCATTTCGCTAATTAATATTAGCACATATCAAAATAAAAGTATATTAATAAATATAAAAAATATCCCCATCGGCTCCCACCTTAACATTTTCCAGATTCATCTTTTGCAGCTTTTCTCTGGTGTCTAAAGACATATGGGTGGTAATAATCCTTCCTTTTGCTGATAGCTCTTCAATTGTCTCCGGACCCATATGATCTCTGCTGTTATTAGGAAAACCGCATTCCAGAACTGCCACACTGCTGTTTAGTACCAGATCTTCTATCGCCTGACAGTAACAGCTGTCCCCGGAAAAACTGATTCTTTTACCGTCCTTCTCGACAATATAGCCATAGCTTGGCTTAGTCTTGCCATGGTCGACTAAAACTGATTCCAGATTATAATCACCCATTTTTACCTTTAAGTTATCAAATTCAATTATTGAAGTATTTCCCTTGATAAAAAACTGCTCAATATTTTCCAGATCGGCAAACCCAATCGCGAATAAAGCTTCAACACTTTCCTTAAGGTTTTTTGGTCCGTATATTTTCAGACTGTCTGTCACTTCATTAAAACTTCTTAAAAGAATAAGATATGGCAGATCAAAGAAATGATCACCATGCAGATGGGTGATTAAAATTACCTCAATATCAAAAATACGGACTTTTCTTTTAAGCAGCTCTTTTGTCACTCCCGTACCGCAATCAATTAAAATCCTATCATCTATAAGCGAGCTGGCGCTGGTCTGTGGTGCGGTTATTGAACCGGTTCCAATTAACTGTAATTTCATTTGTTCCCCTTTACTCTTTTGATTCTCTGACTTTAAAACCTGATATTTCTGTTAAAAAAGATATCCAGTTATCTAAACTTTCAATAGTAAAATCAGCCAAAGCTCTCTGATAAAGATTGAAAGCCGGCAGGTTTTCTTCTTTCATCCAGAGCAGTGTCTTTTTAGGTCCCAGATAAGGTTTTCGCATAATATCACAAAAGATTTGCAGACTGTCCACCAGAAGCCAATGGAAACGAAATGCTCCTTCGGCATCTTTTCTTTCTGCCCGCCTAAACATCTTATGACACCATAATATGCTATCCTCAATCTCTGACTCTGTTTTCAGAGGCTTGTTTTCAAGATAAAAGATGACCTCATCTTTAAGCTTAAGCCCTCTGTTTTCAGTGTCCAGCACTATAACACCATCAGAAATCGGAATAAATTCTTCCAGGTCATACTCCCTGTCAAAGTAACTTTCCGGATAAACAAAAACATCCAGTTGAACACCATTCACCAGACTTGTATCATGATATTCTTTATGACTTTTAGAAATGACCAGAGCATCAAAATCACTAGCTAAACTGTTACTTCCAGTAGCATAGGAACCATAAACAATAATAACAATGGGATCATATTTATTTTTAATATATAAAGACGTTCTATCCATTAATACCTTTCCTTTAAACTATGGTTTAATCATCTATCTTCTTACCGCAATACCGACAGTAATCACCAGTATTTCTGTCAAAATACTTTCCGCAGCCGGGGCATCTGTTGTAGAGAATGTTCACTATAAAGCCGTAAATAAAAACTATCGAACCAATAATGACAAAAGGTTTATATATATACCCCATAAGTATAATAGCCAGACCTGTAATGATAATAATATTGCTGATCTTTCTGGCTTCTTTTACCTTCATAGCAAACACCTCCAAAACTAAACATCGCTTTATCCCTTTGAAATGCAAATCTCTTCTTTGTTTTGCTGTCATTATTATATCTTATCTGTTTACTTCAGTTCAAATAAGACTGCCTCATAGTTTTTGACGTAATATCTGATATTCTTTCTTCCCCTCTGGATAACAGTATGTCCCTCAGCTTCCAGCTTTTCTTTTTGCTGCCAAACACCTCCCGGGAATTTCTCATTGAGCTGGCCGTTGGCTTTAAGTGTTCTCCAATAGGGAGTTTCATCACTATCCCGCTGATAGCTGGCCCAGGCAGCAATTGAAACAAAGACTCCGGCAGTAATTGGTTCGGTAAAATCCGCCCCTGATTTATGAGCAAAGTATTCACGAATCTTTCCCACAGTAATAACCTTGCCAAAAGGGATCATTTTCATTACCCTATCATAGTCAAGGGGTGGAGCCATATACATTCTATTTCCCCCATACTTTTCAATACTTGGTTTATCTGTAATAACCTTGATTTTCGGCATGTCTTTGCTTTCATGCAGCATTGCATTAAAATCTTTCTTTTCTTCATTAGCCATATTAATCGCCTCCTGAGTAAATAATAATAACTTTATTTAGTCTAAGCAATGAAACAGTTTGTAAATTTTAATTAAAAAATTATTTTTAAGACTTATTCAGCATTCTTACAGTAAATAAGAATATGACTTGGGACAAACAGAATTGCAAATATAATCAGCTAAAACGACCTGCTGATAATCCTGCCGAAAAATAAAACTGAATAAGTAATTGACAATGACACAGCCTCAGAATGCTGTTTTTAAAATACATCGTCTATTTCAGACAGCAAATCATTAACAGAAGGATATTGACTGTCAGATATAGCACAAATATCCTTTACAATCTACAATCAAAGTAATTTACAGGAATGTATAATATCAAAAAAAACAACCCAATCTGCCCTGATGAGGAGTCGAATAAAAAAATGCTTTTTTACTTGTTTTTAACCTCGGTAAAGCCAGTGAAATAAATCTTTTTCAGGTTTAGCATTTGTTTGACATCAGGGTTATATATAATTTTAGGAGCGACAAATTGGAATTTATATATTCATTGCCTTTCAGTTGTACTTGCAATAGCTCTATCCTTCCCAATCCCGTTTAAATCCATTGACAGCATATTCTTTCAGTTCATCATTAGGGATCCATTCTCTTTCATCGCTCCATAGATGCTTGACAATGCCTATAATTGCGCCTTTATCCAACAGTCCATATATATGTGGATAATCAAATTTTCCGCCATTTTCCCATTTTACTTCGCAGTTTAACCGCTCAGTATCAATTAAAAGGATTACCTTTTCAGCGTAATCATCCTTAAAATTCGGCGCTACCAGATAATATGTATCTAAATCCGAGCAATGAATAAAACCGCATCTTTCCAGACTTTTTGTTCCGTAACTGCCTGTTTCAATCTCTTTTTCAAATTCATCCCTATTAACGGAGTGAATAATAATCATATGCCCATCCCCTTTCTCTGAAACAAATTATAATTTTTATATTTTGTCTTACTTCAACACTTCCCATACCGGATTTTGTTTAGAACCGACACGCCTGATATAATCTTTCTCTCCAAGAGAATTAAGCGCTCTTTGAACCGTTCTTACAGTTTTAGAAATCTTATCGGCTATTTCTTCTCTTGATGAATCCGGTTTTTGTTTTAAAATAGCATAAACCGCTTTTTCTGTTCCGTTCTAAGTGACACTTATGTCACTTAGAATTATTCAGTCGGATGCCGTCTGCAATCGGTGCCATAATCGGTGTCTATTTATGGCACCGATTACAAAGTATCATAATTGTGCAGTATTTTTTGAATTTAAAACTTTGTGGAAGCTCTGAAGCCCTTTTGATTACTGCATTTTTCCCTTTAGCATTATTTCATAAAAGCTACACAGTTATACTTATCTACCTGTGTGAGGCCATTCTTCTCATAGAACTTTATTGTTTCTTCAGTATCATCTGCTAATAAAATAATCTGTCGAACATCTTGATATTCATCAAGGATTATTTTTAAAAACTGACTTCCTAAACCTTTTTCCTGATATTCTTCTAAAACTAAAATATCTTGAATATAAATAATAGTGCAGCCATCACCAACAACTCGTGCTAACCCTACTAACAGATCATCCTCCCAAGCTGTCCAAATCTTTAAAGAGTTCTTTAAAGCTTGTTCCAGTTGTTCCGGATTAGAAGTGTATGCACTCCAAGAAACGTCATTATATAAATTCAGAATGCTATTCAAATTAGGCATTACTTGGTCTTTAATTATAATTTTTTTCATTTTATTCCTCCTCGCAATACTATATATTATACACGACATTTATTCAACTTAACCCGACATGAATAATGTCGGGTTATTGCCGCTTGAGAAGAATTTTTGAATTTCGTACTTTGTGGAAGCTCTGAAACCCTTTTGGTTACTGTATTTTCCCCCTTTAGCATTATTATGACATACTCCCCTAAGAAGAGGTCGAGGATATTTATGGAATAGATAGCTTTTCAATTCATACTATGACTAAAAGTAGTCCCTCTACCAAGCACGAATTACTTCAAACGTTCAAAAATCTTATAACAGATATATGTTAAATAAGGAGATGGTACTTTCTTCTGTCCAAAATCCCAGTCCTTCAATTTCAGGTATACTGATTCAGGCGTGAAAAAACCCTCCTTATCTTGTTTTCCTTTAATATGTTTGATCATTTCAAGAAAACGAGAGTCATCTCGCGCAAACTCGTACTTACTGAGAACACCGGCTACGCTGACAATATCATACCAGCACGAAGGTGCTTTCATCTTGCGGAAATCCGTACCCATGTAGAACATATACGGATGCTGATAAAGGCTGTTCTCCCATATATCAAGCAGCACTTTTACCGAAGAAACAGCGACTTGAGAATCTCTATATTCTGGAATATACGATAGCAAATCGGCCATAATCAGTGTTGCATACGGGCAGCAGTCTTCCTTTTTCCCCGGGCCGCGAAACTTACCCAGTTCAGGCGATACAGCACAAGGAAATCCGTTATCACGGCATAAGGATACCAGATAGTCAACACCTGGTTTTATATATTCATGATAATCCATACCCGCTTTTAGCAGTGCGAGCAAAAGCAGGGGGGCATCGCACAGACACCAGCTGAATACATCCTCACCCATACCGCCAAAATGCTTGGGCACATTGGTCATAGACTGATAAATGCCATTCCCATCCCGGTGCTTTAGTATTTCGTCAATAGCAGCTTTGATTTCCGGAACTTCCATATCAAATCCGAGGTCAAGCAGAAAAAGCAGTTTTTGTATCGGCAAACCGGGATTTTTATGGTTTGTCACCAGGATTTTATGAAAATTCGCAATATCTGAAAGATCTCTTTTTATACGCCTGTCAGCTAACGCCTTTTCTCTGATTGTAACAAGATTATCCTTAGATTCATGCCCCAGGTTAAGACGGATTGCGTATTTGAGCCAGTCATCACTAATTTCCAATAGTTTTTGATAATTCATTCATCGCTCTCCTCTCTTTCCCGTATGCCCTTGAAAACGGCACATACTTTCCGGTAACATAAGTCAGAAACTCGAAAAACTCTAATATGATTTCATTTTACAGTTGAATTTTATTCTATATACTATTCTGAGCCATTATTTACCTTCCTAATTATAACATTTTACGAATTTCAAATTGTGTGGAATCTTTGAAACCCTATTAGTTACACATTTTAGCTCTTTAGCATTATGACATTCTCCCCTGTTTAACCAGATCAACATATTTATTCTTCCATTTGTATTCAAAGTTTATAGCAAATCTTTTTAGTGAAAAATAAATCTAAAGCAGCCTGAAATCAGTCGCCCTGATAACTGTTAATCCAGTTTTCATCGGCTTCAATGATTCTTTTTTCCTGACCCCGATAAACCATCAATCTGGCCTGGTTGTTTTCATCCAATATTACAAAAGGAAAATCCGGCAGGGTTGAACAGGCGCCGTAGTTACCATCTTTATCCAAGGCAATCAGGGAAATGGCTTTTGGTTCATTATTTACTCTTTTGAGATAGCTGAACAGAGCTTCCTGACAGGCCTTCTGAGCATTCAGTCCCTGACGCATATAGTTAACTATGGCAGCTGATAAACAGCCTCTCATGATGTCTTCGCCAATTCCGGTAGCTGCGGCTCCGCCGATCTGACTGTCACAATAGTAACCGGAACCGATAATTGGAGAATCTCCTACTCGACCAGGATGTTTCATAAATAAACCGCTGGTGCTGACCCCTACGGCCATTGAGCCGTTTAAGTCTCTACCGATGACACAGATGGTATCATGGCTGTTTTCCTTTACTCTGTTCTGATATTTTTCTCTGGCTTTCTCTGTTAACATCCTTCTGCTTTTGAAACCTTTTTCCTTGGCATATTTTTCAGCCCCTCTGGCTGTCAGATAGTTATTGGTTTTTCCTTTGATTAATGAACTGGCCACCAGTATCGGATTTTTAATATTTCTTACCCCGCTGATGGCTCCAAAAGCCAGGCTGTCACCATCCATATAGCCGGCATCAAGTTCTACTATCCCTTCAGAATTAGGCAAACCGCCATAACCGACACTTTGAAAATCAGGGTTGTCTTCAACAGCCATAATCACCGCTTCAATTATTTCCTGTAAAGAATACTTTCTTTTCAGCATTTCTTTCACTTCACTCATTTTCCGATAGGACATCTTCCATGTTGAAATCAATTTATATCCCATAAACTATCTTCCTTCCATATCAATTACTAATATATTTAATCTTATTTTATTTTG
>JARKSP010000108.1 GCA_029974225.1 Erysipelotrichaceae bacterium | reverse complement strand
GTAAGAAGGTGTAACCGTTAGCTAACCCCCATAAGATGATTCTTTCTACCGCAGCAACAGAAAAGGCATTGGTATCATGCTGCAGAACTATTGAAACATCACGTCTCATAATCCCGTTGATAACATTGTTATAAACCGTTTCACTGGTGCTGCCGCTGCCGCAGTCGCCGCTGGAGACATTCCAGTCAAAATACTTGTAGCCATTGTTGGATACCGAAACAACCAGTGCTGACATGATGCCGGTGCAGTAGTTGCATGAAACGGTATTACTTGAGCCGCCAGGAAATCGCAACAGCTTAGTATACTCTCCGGTCTGCTGATAGATCAGTTCAGCATTATAGTTTAAATCAGCATAGAAGCCATCAATCGAAGAGTATATTTTTTTATAATTATGAGAATAGGTATGATTGCCAATACTGTGACCTTTATTGTAGGCATTGCCAACATTGTAGAAATAAGTGCTGTTATTGCCATTGACAAAGAAAGTGACTTTAACATTATACTTATCCAGTATTTCCAGAAGTTTGCTGGTATGACTGCTTGGTCCATCATCAAAGGTTAAATACACTATTTTCCCGCTAGGATTGAGCTGATCAGGGTCTGCCTGTTTCTGATACACATAAACATCTCTTTTAACTGAGCAGACATTGCCGGCTTCATCACTGACAATATAAGTCATGACATAAAGTCCTGCTTTAGTAGTATTAACATCGCCGCAGATAACAACATATTTAGTTAGATCACCATCTTTAAGATCATAGGCGCTGTAGTCAACATTATAGTCCATACCAATTTCTAAGACACTATATGGAGTACTGAAGGTTATGGTCGGTGGAGTGGTATCAGTATATCTGATTTCTCTTTCTCTGACAGTGGTATTGCCATTGGAATCAGTAACTGTATAAATCACTTTATCATCGACTATTTCTCTAATAACCTGATCAGTGATATCGCCATCATAATTATCAATGC
The DNA here is from genome assembly GCA_029974225.1 of Erysipelotrichaceae bacterium. Classification (GTDB taxonomy): domain Bacteria; phylum Bacillota_I; class Bacilli_A; order Erysipelotrichales; family Erysipelotrichaceae; genus UBA1783. The sequence continues at coordinate 11,861 of JARKSP010000108.1, read as the reverse complement.
AGCTGAAGCCTTCTTCGATGTATTCACTGCCATACTCGGTAAAATAATCTTCATTCTCCACTAAGCTTATAAAAGGCGCAGTAGTATCAACAACGGAAAAATCCAAAGTCATTTCCTTTTCGGCATCACCTTTTTTCACCCGGTAGACGATTGACTGCACTCCTAAAACAGAGGTATCAACTGCCCCGGTTTTCTCAATTTCAAGTTCAGTTTTAATAAATTTAAAATTCTTCTTCTGATAATATGCCTTGACAGTCGGCTCAATAAACTGGCTTTTATATTCAAACTGATATTGAATATTTTCAGCACATTCAAAGACTATTTCATTTTCATCTAAGAAAATAAATGAAACCAGCACTGTCAGAATTACAACTACAGATATTATTATTCTCTTTTTCATAGTAACCCCTCTACGTTCATTATAGAATAATCTGTATATATTTACTACTAATAAACTACAAATTAAAACTGAGTTTTAATTAAAAGCGGCGGTATCTTCCCAGACCCATTGAAGCCATCATCCTCTTAGTTCTATCAAAGCTGTTAATCAGCTTGTTGACATCACTTACTGAGGTGCCAGAACCTCTGGCAATTCTGTTTTTATGCGAGCTTCTTAGCTCCTGGGGATTTCTTCTTTCATATGGCGTCATAGAATTTATTATAGCCTCATAGGTTTTAAAAACGCCATCTGTATCTACTGAATCCAGCTGGGAAGCAAACTGGTTCATGCCAGGAAGCATTTTAAGGATGCTGCCAAAAGAACCCAGTTTTTTGGTCTGTTTCATCTGAACCAGCATATCTTCCAAAGAGAAGGTGCCGTTCATCATATTTTCCATTGCTTTGTTAGCCAGTTCCACATCCAGAACTTCTTCCGCTTTCTCGACCAGGGTCTGTAAATCGCCCATCCCTAGAATTCTGTTAGCCATTCTATCAGGATAGAAAATATCAATATCCTCTACCTTTTCACCGATACCGACAAATTTAACCGGCACATCAGCAACAGCCTTAACTGACAGGACTCCCCCGCCTCTGGCATCACCATCAAATTTAGTGACTACCAGACCGGTAATATCCAATAAGTCATCAAATGCTTTGGCAACATTGACAATATCCTGACCTGTCAAAGCATCGACAGTCAGAAGAATTTCATCCGGACGATACTTTCTTTTCAGCTGGTCAAGTTCGTTCATCAGTGTTTCATCAATATGCAGTCGGCCAGCCGTATCAATAATGACGGTATCAAAATTATTGGCTTTGGCATAGGTCAGGCCCTTATCGACCGTATCAACCGCATTTACCTTGTTTCCTAAAGTAAACACTTCACAGTCTATCTGCTGACCTAATGTCTGAAGCTGTTCAATAGCTGCCGGTCTGATAATATCTCCGGCAATAAGCAGAGGGTTGCGGTTCTGTTTTTCCTTTATCAGCTTGGCAATCTTGGCTGACGAAGTAGTTTTACAGGTCCCCTGTAACCCGACAATCATTAAAGTGGTAATGCCTGATTTTTTATACAGTATTTCTGCCTGTCCTTCACCCAGCAGCCTGGTTATCTCATCTCTGACAATCTTATAGACCAGGGTTGAAGGATCTAAGCTTTCGGCAACCTGAACACCGACCATTTCTTTTCTGATACGTTCAATAAACTGTTTGACTACCTGATAGTTGACGTCAGCTTCCAGTAAGGCCGTTCTTATTTCCCTAAGCATTGATTCCATATTCTTGTCTGATAGCCTGTCTTTGCCGACTATGTGTTTAAAAGCAGCGGTTAATCTGTTACTTAACGATTCAAATGCCATAATCATCTCTCCTTTCAATTAAAATAAATCTTCATTTTCAGCAGATCTGGTTGCCGGATTAATGATGAGAGTCTCAACATTTTCCAGCGCTTTTTGTAAAAATGGTTCAAAGTCATATTTTTCTTCATACCATTGACATTTTTCTTTTTTCGGTTTGGTCACCGGATTTTTCGGGGTAAAGATGGTACAGCAGTCTTCATAGGGTAAAATACTTGTTTCATAGGTACCAATCTGTTTTGCTATATTGATAATTTCCAGTTTATCCATCGTAGCACAGGGTCTGATTACCGGCATATCAGCTGCATCCGAAATAACTGCCATACTTTCCAAAGTCTGAGATGCCACCTGTCCTATCGATTCTCCATTGACAATTGCCAGGCATCGGCGTTTTTCAGCCAGTCTCTGAGCTAAACGATACATCATTCGACGCATCATTGTGATCGCATAGGATTCATCACAAACCCGATAGATTTGCAGCTGTGTCTCAGTAAAGGGAATTATGTGCAACCTGATCTGTCCCTGATAGACACTTATAAGTCTGGTCAGTTCTTTTACCTTATTTAAAGCCTCCAGAGAGGTATAGGGCATTGAAGCGTAATGAATACATTCAATTTCTACTCCCCTTTTCATCATCAGATAGCCAGCCACCGGCGAATCAATCCCTCCTGAGAGCATCAGCATGGCTTTGGCACCAACTCCAACCGGAAACCCTTGAGCTCCCAGGTGAGTTTCCGCCATTAGATAAGTGTTCTTTTCTCTGATTTCCACAATCAGTTTGTAATCAGGATTATGGACATCCACTTTAAGAGCCGGACCATGGTTTTTTAGGATTTCACTGGCTACCATTCTGTTGACCTTATCTGAACTGATTTCAAAATTTTTGTTAGCTCTTTTGGCAATTACTTTGAAGGTGCCTTCTTTACCTTCCATAATATCTTTTCCGGCTTGGATAATTGCTTCAATGTCATTATCCACCTTCAGGGTTTTCGCAAAGCTTCTGATGCCAAAGACCTTTTTAAGGACCGGAATCAGTCTGTCGGGATCAGTTCCGTTTAAATGAATATAGATATGGTCTCTGGTTCTTTCAAAAACTAATGCTGGAAAATCTGAAAGAGCCAGCTTCATATTGTCAGCCAGTCTTTTAATAAAATCTTTTTTGTTTTTTCCTTTGGTGGTCAGTTCACCATATCTGATTAAAATATATTCATAAACTAGTTTAGCCATATTCTTCAACACATTCCCTGATTGCTTCAATAAGCTTTTTGATATCTTCTAAAACATGCAGATGAGAGATGGAGACTCTGATTGTCCCCTGCAGACGTTCCGGCTGCTGATACATCTGGGCTATTACCCGGCTGATGTTCAATGAGCTGTCACAGGTACTGCTGGCAGAGACCTCAAATCCCTTTAATGATAAAGCATTCATCATAACCTGGGAAGTGACAGTCAGACAGGAAAAGTTAACTACTGCCGGACAGCCATCCTCCGGGCTGTTTATAACCACTTTGTCGAGTTTTTTAAGTTCCTGAAGTAAATAATCGTGATATTGTATAATCCTGTCTTTATTGGCTTTAAAGGCTTCTAAGGCCAGTCTTAAGGTCTTGGCAAAGACAATGTTGGCAGCGGCATTAGAAGTTCCGCCCCGCAAATGAAATTCCTGCTGACCTCCGGAAATCACTTCCGCAATCTGGACATGCTGTTTTTTCACCAATACTCCGCTACCCTTCAGACCATAGATTTTATGAGCTGAAATCGAAGCCAGATCGATATCTGTCAGATCAAAATCAATCTTACCCACTGCCTGAACGCAGTCACAGTGCAGATAGCAGGCAGGATACTTTCGGACAATCCTTTTTATTTCCTCAATCGGCATGACAGCTCCTGATTCATTGTTGACATACATAACAGTAACCAGAATCGTATCTTCCCTTAAAGCCTTTATCAGATCAGCTGTTTCAATCACACCCTGCTGATTAACCGGCAGATATGTCACTTCAAAGCCCAGATATTCCTTTAGCCACTTCAATGAATTTTCAACACTTGAGTGTTCAACATTTGAAGCGATAATATGTTTTCCATAACTCATTCTTTTTAAAGCTGTTCCCTTAATAGCCAGATTATTAGCTTCCGAACCACTGCAGGTGAAAATAACTTCCTTAGCCAAGACATTCAGTAAAGAAGCTGTTTTTTCTCGCGCTTTTTCCATTAAATTATAGACTTCTACACCTCTGGGATAGATTGAATCTGAATTTACATAGTATTTCTTCAAAACTTTAAAATACGTGTTTAAAACATCATCATTCACTGGTGTTGTTGAAGAATAGTCAAAGTAAGTATACATAACAAACTTCCTTTTATGGAGTTATACTGGTATTAATCTTATTATTGATCTCTTTAGCCAAATTAGGATTAACCTTCTCTATGGCTGAGACAATAAGTCTTTTAGCTTTGGTAAACTCACCGTTACGATAGGCCAGTTCAGCTGAATATAAAGCGGAATCAACTTCTGGATAAAGCGGTCGGTACTGGTTAGCGACAATAATACAGGATTCAATTGCGGCTGTGGTTTTAGTCAGCGTTTCCACATTTTTAAACAGCGACAGGATATGTTTTTGTGTCTGAGAGACATACTCTGTTGCTTTTTTAATATCCACCACTTCACTTGAAAGCACTTCATTCAAATGCTCCAGATACTTCTCCGCCAAATCTATATCCTGCTGATATTTATCGGAAATATTGGGCAGGCGAGATAATCTTATTGAAACCTTTACCTCATTTAAAACCACTGTAAACTGGTCAACCAGTTCCTTGATTCTTAATTCTTCGGTTTTGGTGGAAGCAATCTCTGTATTGATGGCCTGGCATTGTTTTAAAGCCGTTTTTATATCATTTAACAATTCTTCAAAAGAAATCAGCAAAGTTGTCGAAGGAATACTGTTGGCATTAAATGAATCATTCAGTGAATCATAAGCGGTTTTGTTTCTTTCATAGGTTTTAGCCGCTTTGTTGATGTTATCAACCGTTTCAGTCAGTTCATATCTTTCAAGAGAGTCTTGTTCTTTATTTTTTAAGGCTTCCAGGATTTCTTTGGTAGTATCAAGAAGCGAATTACACTCATTGACAGTACTGATCAGCTGACGGTGAGCAATCTTTTCTTTCTCGATCGAAGAATACAGATTGTTTATTCTGGTTTCAAAGTCAGTCAACCTGCTTCCGGCAGTATCAATATCACAAACCTTTATTTTAGCCAGAACATCCTCTAATGACTCATTGATTCTATCAATACAGGTTTCAACATTTAAATGACCCAGATAAGCTCCCTGAGCCTTGGTCACCAGATATGAAGAATTAAGTTCACCGATTTTTTTAGGAATGGTATTGCGAGCTAAATTTATCAGTTCCGGAAGTTTTAAGGCTAAATCATTGAACAGGTCAATAGAAATAGAAATTTCTTCCGACAAGGTAGCTGCTTCGTCATATTTGCTGGCTCCCATGATAGCTTCAAAATCGGAAAACTTATGTGATAAAGCATTGGAAATTTCCGCTACCGCCTCCCAGGAATAGGTATAATTGTTAGGTTTGTCATTGATCATCAGTTTGATATCACGATATTTATCTTTCAATTCATTTATTCTTCTGCGTTGCAGCGAAGATTGATTCAATACCGCATTGGTGACATCTGAGAGTTTGTTGGTTAAAGTTCTGGTTTGATCAACCACATTTTCAATTTCCAGCAGTTTCTCATCACAAACCTTCAGGTTATTTGTATCCATAGCCTCTACAGCATCCTGCAGCAAGCTGGTACAGTTTTTTAAATTATTCTGAATGATATCAAAATCCTTCTTGCATTGTTGCGCTGTATCCCTGATATTGATATTAATTCTGGCTATAGCATCCATTTTTGAGATATCAGCATTAAAAGGATGGCTTCTCAGATTATTCATTTTAATCTGAATCAGATCAATCCTTCGTCTCATTTTATTCTTCTTGTTAACTCTTAAAATAATAAGAACAACCAAAAGGAAGAATAATGCAATTAAAACATAAACCCAGCTTGAAGTAGTGATTTTTTCAAATAATTCAGCCATTGGCATACACTTCACCTCTCACAAGTATTGTAGCACATTTAAATATTAATAAAAATAATTAAATTTGATTTGACATTAAGAGCGATTAATGTTAAATTAATTAAGCCGATAGCAGCATGTGAAGATTATTCTGTGTGCGTTGATCAGTTAGTAAAAGTAGCTTACTGTTAAAAGTGAAAGATCAACACCCAGCTAATTAATTCACACAGGCTAGTAGATTTAACTAGGAGGAAATGAAAAAATGGCACGTTACACAGGACCAGTGTGGAAGAAAGCGAGAAGATTAAACTTCTCAATCCTGGAAACTGGTGAAGAATTAAGAAAAAGAGCGTATGCTCCCGGACAGCATGGTCCATCAAAAAGAGTCAAGTTAACCAACTATGGTCAGCAGTTAGCTGAAAAACAGAAAATCCGTTTCACCTATGGTGTAAACGAAAGACAATTCTCTAATCTGTTTGATAAAGCTTCAAGAGCTAAAGGTGTTACTGGTACAGTCTTCTTACAGTTACTGGAATCTCGTTTAGACAACGTTGTTTACAGAATGGGATTGGCTAGAACCAGAAGAGGCGCCAGACAGTTGGTCAACCATGGTCATATCCTGGTAGATGGAAGAAAAGTTGATATTCCTTCATACCATGTAAAGCCAGGAATGATAATCGAAGTTAAAGAAGGGATGAGAAATAATCCGGCAGTTATTGATTCATTAGAAGCCGTCTTGAATACTCCGGCATTTGTCACCTTCGATAGAAAAACTATGAAAGGTGAATTTGTAAGAGTCCCTGAAAGAAACGAATTAAATCCTGAATTTGACGAATTATTAGTAGTAGAATTCTACAACAGAAAGAAATAATTTACTTTCAAACTGAAAGAATGGCTGAAAAACCATTCTTTTTTTTGTTTCATAAAAAAGGACTCAGAAAATTTATTTAGAAAAAGAACTCATTTTGATAAATTCTCTGAATAAATAATATCACCGTAATGCATTCTTAGCTGATTGGCCATGCAGGCGACTTTACCAGTAAAGTCCAACTTAAAAAGACCTGTATGAGCACTGCCATATATTCCCATTATCTTTTCAGAACCCAGAGCATCAAATTCACGAATGAAATTTTCAACCATTTTATTTTCGCGATAAACATCATCAGAACTGTCATAAAAAAATTTACCCTGTTCAATAACTTCTAAAGCCAGTGAATACTGTTTTGAATCTTTTAAACCATTTTTCTCAAGATACTCTAAAAAACGTTGTCCGGTTGAAAAAAACTGATGGCCGACATCGGTACCATGGAAAACTGTCTCGGGACACTGCTCTTTTATTTTCTTATAGAAATCTCTATATAAGGGATTATGAGCCGCTGTTCCTTCTAAATCAGCAAAAATAGCATCTAATATTTCATCGTTATCCTCATGCATCCAGATATTCAGAAATTCTGCAGTATAATAAGGAGTTTCAATAAATAAATGGCGCATACCATCTTTATTATAATGACTAAGCCAAAGTTCAAACTCTTTATTGATAACTGCCTCCACGCCATGCTTTTCGCCATACAGATATATTTGTGGTGAATCGCTGTTTCCCGTTTCTTTCTTGTTTTTATATAAGCAGGTTAGAATTACCAGAATAACTGCCACAACAATCAAAAATAAACCTTTTTTTCTTTTTTTCATATCCTTTTTATTCCTTAAAGATAAATATTAAAAGATTCCCATATCGGAATCTTTTATTCTTTCTTCAGCAGCCTGTTTTTAAAATCTATTAATGTTTCCTTGTTTAATGTGATAGAAAACAGTTCAGTAAACACATTCAATTTATGGGTAATCAACAAATACAGGCCAACAGTAACAACAAACAGCACACCAGTCAGTAAAAGAACGGCAAATCTGTTCATCGCTCCAATATCTATATCAAACTGTACATAGATAGCAGCGATGATAAACATCGGAACTGCTCCCTTCCAGCTTCTTGTCATGGTATCAAAAGTTCCTCTTAAATCAATATCGTATTTCGCTTTGATTATCACCAGACCGGCGACAATAAACAGAATATACTCACTGACTAAAGCAATAAAATAACCATTGACCCCGAAATTAACCAATAGCGGTTTAAAGAAAACCAGCATAAACAGTAATCTGGAAGTTTCAAAAATCAGATATATTTTTCTTAGCTGTAGCGCTATCAGAATAGAAGTTATAATACCAAAAAAGATCATAAAGAAATAACTGACCATTGTTTTGGTCAACAGATTGGTTCCAATATCAAGATAGAAATTTCCATACATAATATAGTAAACTTCTTTGGCGAAAAACAGCATAAAGAAACAGATAGGGACTATCAGATAATTGACTGTTTCCAAAACTCTTTTTATCAGCTTGCAGATTTTATTATCATCCCTATTAGTCACTGCTTCAGTGATATGGGGAATAATTGCCAGACAAAAGCCCGACATGATCACTTGCGGAATTGAAGCCAGCTTAGCGTTCTGATAATTGATGATGCCCTGATAAATGGTTATCAGTTTAGCATTGGTGCCATAGGCTTCCAATCCGCTGGCAAAAGCCAGCAAAACAAACAAGGCACTGGTTGACAAAACTAAGGCTCCCCATAGATAAGGAACAGTAACCTTAAATAATTCCTTTAAAATCTCCTGAGTTGAATAGATGCTTTTTTTATCACCGTCTTCCTTGGTTAAGACATATTTTTTATCGTAGAAGATAAAATATATTATTGTTAAGATGGCACTGACACTGGTAGAGGCAACACCCATGTAGGCTGCCCAGACTCGATCCAGGTTAAAGGCATAAATCAGAATACTGCTGGCTGATAAAAGAAAAGCAATTCGGACAATCTGTTCTAAAACCTGAGTTATCGAATAGATTTTAAACTCTTTCAATCCCTGATAGAAGCCCCGATAATAACTGAGCAAAGGAGCAAAAATCAAAGCAAAAGATACAATAATCAGGATTGTCCGGGTATTTTCTATATAAACCGTTGACTGCAGATCAGTAGGTACAATCATATAGGCTAAAGGTTTGGCAAAGGCAATCAGCAATACACAGCTGACTACACCAATTACTGTAATAATGCTTTTAGAAACCTTTTTAACCAGCTTAACCGTTGCAAAATCATCTTTTGCCACATATTTGGCAACTAAGGTGGCAATAGCAAACGGCAAACCAGAAAGACAGACCTGAAGTACAGCATCATAGACTGTATAGGCATACGAATAGAATACCGTTGCCTCTTTGGCAATCTCATTGAACGGAATAACGTACAAAAGAGATAGTGCTTTGGTAATAAATATTCCGGCACTACCTGTTAAGGCACCTGCAACGATAGACTGTTTTCTTCTTTTTTTATCCACTTTTATTCTCCTGTTGTTTCTTCCTCAGCTGGTTCCTCGTAAGTTATATACAAAGAGAAGTATTGACGAACTGTCTGCTCATCATTTAACGGCTTATAGTCTACCATTACCGATACTCTCAGAGCACTCTCTGGGCTGGTTAAAGAAAGAATTATTCCTTCCACAAAATTTTTCTCTAAATCAATCTGACCAGGAACCATATTATATTTATAGTCATCTAATATACCTACTGATGGCATCATCTTTTCTTTATCAATTTCCAGTGACAGCGTTTCAATAATGGCTAAAGCTTTGATATTGAACATCGCGACTCTTGGATTATCAATAATAACATCATAACGATAGCTGCCATCGGCAAGCTTATTAACCACCAGTTCAATATCAAAACAAGGTGATTGAACCAGCTTATCTTCCGCTGCCAGAATTGACTGGTAATAAGTCAGATAGGCATTATATTTTTCCTTATCCAATTCTCTTGGTTCTTCACCGTTACAGCCCGTTAAAGCAATTAATAAAATTAATAATATCAACAATTTTTTCATTATTAGACCATCCTTGATTACTTAAACCTTAAAAATGAAATAGCTCTTTTTACCTTTTCTGACAACAATAGTCTGACCATCCAGAGTATCCCCTCTGGTTAAGACCTTTTCCAAGGCAGTGCATCTTTCGCCATTAATGGAGATGGAACCGTTACTTATAAACTCCCTGGCTTCTCTTTTGCTGGAAGCAGCTTTAGAAGCAATTAGAGCATCAATCAGTAATATATTCTCTTCGATTTCAGTTTTATCCGCATCTTTAAAAGCGTCTTTTATTTCTTTCCCGGTCAAGTCTTTAATATTGCCGTCAAATAATGCCTGTGTGATATTTAAAGCGCTCTTTAAACCTTCTTTACCATGTACCAGTTCGGTCAGTTCTTCAGCCAAAGCCCTTTGAGCTGCTCTTAAATGGGGTTCAGTTTCAACTTTTACAGCTAAAGCTTCAATTTCCTCAACAGACTTCATTGAAAGTCTCTTCAGCATATTGACGATGTCATTATCGGCAATATTGAAAAAGAACTGGTAGAATTCATAGGCACTGGTCTGTTCCGGATCCAGCCAGACATTCTGCCCTTCTGATTTGCCAAACTTTGAACCATCTGATTTGGTGATCAAAGGCGAAGTGACGCCAAACACTCTTGGGCAGCTTTCGCTTTCAACCTTTCTGATCAGTTCACAGCCACAGGTCAGATTACCCCACTGATCAGATCCGCCGATCTGCAGCTGACAGTTATAGTTTTTATAGAGATGTAAAAAGTCAATTGACTGCAGTAGCATATATGAAAATTCAGTATATGAAATACCCGTTTCCAGTCTTGAAGCGACAGCATCTTTAGCCAGCATATAGCTGATATTCAGACATTTGCCATAGTCTCTTAAATAGTCAATGACATTCATTTTACTCAGCCAGTCATAATTGTTAACCATGATAGCTTTATTTTCTCCTTCAAAAGAAAGAAAATGGGCTAACTGCTCTCTGATACATTCGGCATTATATCTGACATCTTCTATTGTTAGCAGCTTTCTTTCACTGGTCATTCTCGGATCACCAATCATTCCGGTAGCTCCACCAATCAGGATAATCGGATGATGACCGGCACTCTGATATCTTTTTAAAAGTAATATCTGCTGTAAGTGACCCACGTGTAAAGAATCAGCAGTGGGATCAAACCCGCAATAACAAGTGATTGGAGTTTTTAATCTTTCCGTTAATCCTTCTAAATCGGTGACGTCTTTAATCAGTCCACGCCAGTTTAATTCATCTAAAAAAGTCATACATTTCACCTCGTGCTTATTTATTTTAACATATTATGACTTTATTGTTAATGTTTTTACCAACTGAAAAAAAGAAGCAGCTTTGATACTGCTTCCTAAATTTTTGTTGAGGCTTTACTTTTGTAAATATAGCTCAATTGATATTCTTTTTCTTTAATTTCATCATTGTTTAGCATCTTGGTCATAACTCTCATAGCTAAAGCACCTAAGTCATATGATGGGATGAAAAACGATGAAATTCTTGGACGAACCATATCGGTATATCGGGAATCCATAACACAGACCAGATCGGTTTCTTCCGGAATACTGATGCCATTTTCTGTACAGGCATTTAGTACCGCCATTGCCTGAGAATCTCTTACGGTAATGACCAGCTGATGCTTGTTGTCTTTAAAATATTCATTCAGATAATCATACGAATTATGATATTTTTCCGGGATTTCAATTAAACCTGCAAACTCCAGATTGTGCTTGGCGAACCCCTTTTTGATACCCTCCAAAAGCTCATCCATCATCATTGGATTTTTCTTGTCCTGGATTAAAACTATGTCTTTATAGCCTGATTGAATGTATTTATCAGTTAATTCATATAATGCTTTTTTATAATCAACAAAGACATTACATGCATCGTCAGCCTTGATTTTATGGCCAATGTAAACCATTGGGGTAGAAAAACTGTTTAATATCGCTACCTCCTGCTCGGTCAGTGAGTCGTTGTAGACGCCTAGTCCATCCGCGGTGGATTTGACCATATTATCAATTATTTCAATCATCTCGCGAATAGTGCTGCGAGTTGTATGC
>JARKSP010000007.1 GCA_029974225.1 Erysipelotrichaceae bacterium | reverse complement strand
ATGCTGTTAGAACGAATTAAAAAAGTTTTAGGGGGCGAATTGGTTTTTCTGAGCCAGAAAGGAAGTCTGGATGAGTTGATAGACAAGATGTCTATGGCAAAGACTATCGTAATTTCAGGTCCCACCTATATCAATTCATATCCGGCCAGACTTTATGAGCTTTTGGAAAAGGCAGCGGCATCGATAAGGTTTTCTGGTCAGAAACTATATGGCATTATTAATGGTGGCATGCCATATGTTCATACCCATCAGCATGGACTTGACTATCTTAAACTTTTTGCTGAGGCAAACAACCTGCTATGGATGGGTGGATTTGTCCTGGGCGGAGGTGCGATACTGGATGGTCAGCCGCTGGAAAGACATCTCAATCATAGAAAAGTTATTCCCCTTTTTGATAAGTTTATTCATTATATTGAAAAGGGAGCTCTGATTGAAGAAGATTTATCAGGTCAGGGAGAATTGGCAATGCCTAAATTTATCACCTGTATTTTATCCAAGGTCTTAAGTTATAAAGTTAAAAAACATCTCAAAGAATATGGTCATAGTCCAGATGAGACTGTCTATTATCTGAAAGATGCGGATTAAAAGAAAATGAATCAAAAAAGGTCAAATCAGATTGACCTTTTTGTTGGTAGCTGCGTGGATCAGAGTAATTTTTTCTGCTACTACGATAATATTATTATCGTCATTGTTTTCTAGCCTTCCTTTTAAGCAGACTAAACTACCATCAGGATAACTTCTTAAAGTATCGAGAATTCCCCGCCACAGGCGAACTTCAAACCTTTCACGTTTATATTGCCCATCGTTATTCTGAAAGTTGCGGTCCAGTTCTATGTAACAGTCTCCATCAAACTTTAGGGTTTGTTTTATTATCTGATTACTATAGATATATCCTACCAACACTACCTGATTAATCATAACTCTCCTTTCGTTTTATATTAGTCAGGCAAGAGACATAATCCTAAACAATTTGATATATAGAAAAAAAAGAATTATAATATAAAAGTTAAGTTGAGGTATTCTATGAGTCAAATCAGATTTTATTTAACATTGTTTATAGTGAAATCAGTAATCAGATTTATGAAACTTTTAGGTTTTAATGCGACTGACACTCCCGGCAGAATCGCTTTAATTCTTTGTCCGGATATAATTGGCAGGATAAAACTACCGAACACAGTACTTGCGGTCACTGGTACCAACGGTAAAACCAGTACCAACAATATTTTATCCCAGGTTTTAAGAAATTCCGGCTATAGTGTTATTGATAATGCTTTTGGCGGTAATATTAATAGCGGTATTGCTTCCTGTCTGATACAGCATTGTGATTTGAAAGGTGTCTGTGATTATGATTTTGCCTGCCTGGAAATAGACGAAAGAAGTGCCGGCAAGATTTTTCCGTATCTGACACCCGATTATCTGATCTGTACCAATCTGCAAAGAGATTCGATGATGAGAAATGCCAATGTGGAGTTTATATTTTCGATATTAGATAAATATCTTCCTGCTTCAACCAGACTGATTTTAAATGGTGATGAACTTAACTGCTGTCAGCTGGGAAAAGGGCGAAATAAATCCAGGACCTTCTTTCGAGTTGATTTGCAGAAAGATGAAGTCTGTCGAGACAATATTATCAAAGATGTTACTGTCTGCCTGGAATGCGGAAGCGATATCAGATGGGATTTTGTAAGAAACCATGCTATCGGGCAGGGACATTGTGTGAACTGTGATTTTGGCTCACCAGAATGCAAGTACATTATGCGCAGACGTGAAGACAATAAACTTTTTATTGAAACTGAAGGCATAGTGAAGCAGTATCCTTTAGTTGGTTTTAGAATAGTTGATTACTACAATCAGACTGCAGTCGTATCTCTGCTTAAAGAGGTTGGATTAACTGATGAGGTTATTTCAGCCGGTCTGGAAAATACCATTATTCCCAAAAGCCGCTTCGAGGAATTCAATATCAATGGTAAGAAGATCATCTCTATCTTATCCAAAGGAATGAATGCCATAGCGGTAAGTTCTTCTTTTGATGTCATTGAAAAAGATAAAACTAAAAAATCAGTGCTGCTGTTTCTGGATGATGCTCGTGATGCAGTCAAATCTTCGGAATTAATCAGCTGGATTTATGATGTTGATTATGAATTTCTGAACGATGAAAACATCAGACAGATAATTATTGGCGGAAAAAGAAGCATTGACCACAAAGTAAGAATGCTGATGGCTGATATTGAAGCGGAGAAGATTTCAACCAGTATAAATGTACTTAATATGGTTGAGCATCTTGATGTCAAAGAAATAGAAACCATTTATCTTCTCTTTGATGTTTACAATGTGCCGGAATATAAGCGCGTTTCAGAAAAAGTCAAACAACTATGTCAGAGGGAGGTAGCGTAGATGATAATAGAAATACTGTATCCCAGCAGCTGTAATCTTTTCGGTGATAGAGGAAATGTCTTATATCTGAAGCGCAACCTGCCAGAGGCAGCCTTCATTGAAACCGGATTAAATGATGAACCATATTTTGTTAAAAATGAGGTAGACCTAATCTATTTAGGCCCGATGAGTGAAGCAATGCAAATGAAGGTTAGAGATAGACTTACCCCTTTTAAAGAAAGAATCAAGCACCTTATTGACAGTGATGTTTTCTTTCTGTTAACCGGTAATGCGGTAGAAGTGTTTGGCAAGGAAGTCGTTGATAAGGATGGCTCAGTCTTTAAAGGATTAGGCTTACTGGATATAAACTGTCAGCGAGATATGTTTAAAAGAAAAAACAATCTGTTTAAGGGAAAATTTGAAGATATTGCGGTCGTTGGCTTTCAAAGTCAGTTTACAGTTACCGAATCCAGGGAAAAAGGCCTGTTTAAAAAGATTTATGGCTTAGGTTTAAATCTGCTTTCTAATTATGAAGGAGTAAGAAAAAACAATTTATTTGCGACTTATCTGATTGGACCGATACTGGTTTTAAATCCTTACTTTACCAAAAAATTATTAAGTCTGCTGAAGGTCGATAAAGAAACTCTCTATCTGGAGGATGAAGTGATAAAAGCCTACCGGATGAGAGTGGAGGATTTTGATCGGGTAGCCAGAAAACAGCGATTATCGTAGGAGAAATGATATATGTTACATGATGAACTTAATGAAGCCTATATTGCTGGATTAAATGCCCAGCATTATTTAAATGAAGCTCTTTTTTACCTGGAGCAGGCTAAAGACCTGGGTATTCTAGATATGGTTGGCGGTAAACTGATCATATCATTGGGCAAATATGGCTCTATTGACAAGGCCAACAAATTTATAAATGAATTTGAAATAAGTCTTAAATCCTTTGCCCGGGAGTTGCTGGATGTTCGTTTTATCGGTAACTTCAAAGTTGAAATCAGCACCTTTCTGAAAATTACGGACATCTATTTTGATCAGCTGGCTTCTGATAGCATTGTGCAGAAAAAAATTGTTGATTCTTTAAAAATCGCTCAGGAATTAAAGCCTAAGGTAGATGAAATAGTTCTGAAGCTAAAAGAACTTTCAGGAAATTAAAGGCAACTGTTTTTAAACCGGTTAAATGGATTATAATATAGTAAGAGGTGGTAATAATGAAACAATATTTAGACATGTGCAGACACGTTCTGGAAAACGGCTCAGAAAGAAGTGATCGAACCGGTACTGGAACTATTTCAACCTTTGGTTACCAGGCCAGATACAATCTAGAGGAGGGGTTTCCTCTTCTGACGACTAAAAAAGTTTTCTTTAAGGGTATTTTATATGAACTTCTGTGGTTTATTACCGGTTCAACCAATATTCAGCCACTGGTTAAAAATAATGTCAGAATTTGGAATGACTGGCCATATGACAAGTTTAAAAAGAGCAGTGAGTTCAACGGTGAAACAATGGAAGAGTTTATTGAAAGAATCAAAAATGATGACGAGTTTGCTGCTGTCTGGGGTGAACTGGGGCCGGTCTACGGTAAACAGTGGAGAGATTTCTTTGGCGTTGATCAGCTTAAAAATCTGATTGACCAGATAAAAAACAATCCTTTTTCCAGAAGACATTTACTGGTAGCTTTTAATCCTGCCCAGGTTGAAGATATGGCTCTACCTCCCTGTCATGCTTTTTTCCAGTTTTATGTCAGTTCGGATGGTAAAAAACTTTCTCTGCAGCTCTATCAGAGAAGTGCTGATGTCTTTTTAGGTGTGCCGTTTAATATTGCTTCATACGCAACCCTGCTGATGATGGTGGCTCAGGTCTGTGATTTACAGCCTTATGAGTTTATTCACACTCTAGGAGATGTTCATATCTATAAAGACCATATCGAGCAGATAAAGCTGCAGCTGGAAAGAGAACCTAGAAAACTTCCAGCTCTTAAGATAAATCCGCATATTAAAAATATCGAAGACTTTTGCTATGAAGATTTTGAAGTCTGTGATTATGACCCTCACCCAGCTATCAAAGGAAAGGTCAGTGTTTAGATATGTTTAGTTTTAGTGTAGCCTTTGACCCGAACAGGGGTATTGGTATCAACGGAGTTTTACCATGGCATATCAGGGAAGAGCTGCAGTTATTCAAGAAGAATACCCTGCATAAAAACATTGTCATGGGTCAGACCACTTATGACAGACTGCCTGGCAAGCTGAAAGACAGAAATATCTTTGTTGTTTCCTGGGATGATGAATACCATCCGGAAAATGTGGCAGTGATTAGAGATTTAATGGAGTTTATAGAGCAGCATAAAGATGATGAAACGGAATATATCATCTGTGGCGGAGCATCAATTTATACTCAGGCCTATCCTTACTGTCAAAAGGGATATGTTTCGATTATGAAAGATGAATATGAAGTTGATGCCTATCTGGATTGTTTTGAAAAAAATGATTGGAATATAATTGAAGAAGCTGAATATGAAAAATTTATTTATTATTTACTAGAAAGGAAAAGAAATGGAATTGATTGATAAGACTGCTTTTAATAAAATCAGCTATGGTTTATATGTTTTAACTACCAATGATGGTAAAAAAGATAATGGAATGATCTGTAACACGGTAATGCAGGTAACTTCCAATCCTTTAACGGTAGCAGTTGGCATTAATAAGGCTAACTACAGTTGTGAAACAGTTTTAAAAACCAGGAAGATGAATGTGGTCACCTTAACTGAAAAATGTGATTTTTCCATCTTTGAAAGATTCGGTTTTGCTTCTGGCAGAGACAAAGACAAATTTGAGGGATTGAACTACTGGAAGAGTCAAAACGGTTTACCGGTCCTGGTTGATATCACCAACAGTTTTATCTCCTTAGAAGTTAAAGAAGCAATTGAATTAAGTACACATTACCTGTTTATTTGTGAGGTTACTGAAGCCAGGGATATAAATAATGACAATTCTATGACCTACAGTTATTATCATAAGAATGTTAAAAGAAAAGCTGACACTGCTAAAAAAGGCTATATCTGTACTATTTGTGGCTATGTTTATGAAGGTGAACCATTACCTGAAGACTTTATCTGTCCAATATGCAAATATCCAGCCAGTGCCTTTGTAAAACTTTAAAAAGCCAGGATTCAATCCTGGTTTTCTATAGGTTGATTCTTATAAAATCATAGGGTTTCAATGGTTCGGTAATATGGGAAGAAACAATAAGAGTTCTTCCTTTTAGGTTGTCCATAATAAAATTAAGGCAAAGAGCAATATTCTTTTCATCCAGATTGTTAAAGGGCTCATCTAATATCACACAGTCACTGTTTGAAATCATGGCTCTGATAATACTGACTTTTTGTTTTTGTCCGCCAGAAAGGCTGTAAACCGGTTTGTTAATGAATTCTGGTCCCAGTAAATGATTAATCATCGCTTCCAGATTTTCCTTTGCATTGATAATTTTCAGATTCTCCATTACCGTATATTTTTCCAGAAGCCTAGTCTGCTGAAAGCTGCAGGAGAAGCTGGCTGAACTGATAAGACTGCCTTTGTCAGCTTTCTGTAAATCCATAATTATGTTTAGCAGAGTTGTTTTACCAATACCGCTTTCTCCAACAATCAGATATTTTTCAGCTGGTTTAAAGTGATAGGAGAAGTCAGATAGAACCGGCTTGTCTTTGAATGATTTGCTGATGTTCTGCAGTCTAATCATACTTTACCTCCCAGTTTATAAGTTAGAAGAGCAATGATCTTTTCAAAGAGAAATGAAATAACAATCAGAACAAAGCTGTAGCAAAACAGAGAGGCGCTATCCAGATAGATTTTAGAGTAGTATATCTGTTCCCCGATAGTGCTGATGGTGTTGCCGATTATTTCTGCTGCCACACTGCTTTTAAAAGCCAAGGCACAGGTGGTGCTGATTGAATTTTTCAGAAACGGTGTTATTGAGAGACGATAAATATATAAAACCTTCCTATAGAAAGAGAATCTGAAGACTTTAGCCACTTCCAGCATTTTTTGACTGACATTTTTAAGACCTGCTAAAAAAGTATAGTAAAACTGCGGAAAAACTACGATAAAGGAAACATAAACACTCAGATATTTTGAGCCAAACCAGATCAGAATAATCACGATTATTGAAGCTACAGGAACAGATTTTAAAACAAACAGTATCGGATTGATAAAAGTTTCGAAAAAACTGTGTTTATAGGAAAGGATTGCCAGGATTAATCCCGAAATAAAAGCTGACAGAAAACCTAAAACTGTAAAAGATAGGGTCTTAAAGATGGCAAGCCAGAAGATTTCAGTCTGTATCAGCCCAAAAAGACTGGTTATAGTGTCCGTAAAACTGGCAAATATATAAGGTTTGTCAACCAGGGTGGCGGTAATCTGCCATATTGTAATCCAGAAAACAATTGCCAAAAGATTTTTATATTTGTTTATCATGGCAAATAATAGAAATCGTCAGTTGGCAGACTTCCACCGATACTGTCAGGATTAAAGTTTAAAAGGGTGGCCAGATAGCCCTGAAGCTTGTTTTTCATTTCAGCAGCGTCAATATAGGTAATGTTGCAGTAAGGAATGGCTGCTGCAGCAATCTGCTGGTTTTCAACAATCCCCAGTTCCGCAACCCAGCTGCCTGCTTCTGCGGTATTTGCGTTGACGTAGGCAATGGAACTCTGATAATCCTTTAAGAACTGCTGAATCTGTTTTTCATATTTTTCCAGTATTTCTTTTCGGACAATGGTAACTCCGGTAATCAGAGAAGAATCTTCTGATACTTCATTCCAGACAGCATTTAAATCCAGACAGATTCTTAAACTTGGATTTTTACTTAAGGCCACAGTCGCAAATGGCTGAGGAAGCAGAGCGATAACAGCGGCATCAGTACTTAAAATTGTCACTATTTCAGTAGCTTCACTTTTAAAATCCAAAGTGACATCGTTTTCCAGACCATATTTGCTTAACAGGTATCTAAGAGCATATTCAGGTGTTGTTCCTTTACCGGTTAAGATAATTGTTTTACCTTTTAAATCCATAAAACTGCTGATCTGATTATCGTTTTCCACCAGATATAGCACTGAAAGGGTATTGATACAGACAACCTTGTAGTCATTTGTTTTGTTGAAGAGATTGCTGGCAACATTAGCCGGGATGCAGGCAATATCACATTCACCATTTGACAGAGCAGCGACAATACTGTCAACAGCAGTCACAATATTGAAACTATAGTTTTCATTGGTGTCTTTGATGAGTTTAACCAGACCAATAGTTGTCGGTCCCTTTAAACTGTAGATGTTAAAAACTTTTTCTTCTTCCGCTGGTTTTTCATTACAGCCAGAAAGAAATAACATGATAGATAAGATAATAATAAGTTTCTTTAGCATTTCAATTTTCCCCTTTCTGATAAACTGTCTTTACAGCTACACCATCCAGCATTCCCAGTTTGCCACTTAATGAAGAGATGATGTTGTTTTCAGCCTCGATAACGATACTGATAATTGAGATGTTTCTTTCTTTGTAGGGCAGACCCATTCTTCCGATAATATATTCCCCGAATTGTGATAGTAATTCATTCAGTTTAGCCACGCTATCTTTATCGGAAACGATAATACCAATAAGTGCAATTCTTTTCATAAAAACTCCTAAAAAAATAACCTCATCATAAAAGACAAGGTTAAAGGAAAAATAAACACTCGTCTTTTATCGCAGAACTGATCTTTGATATCAGATTTACAGATAAATATTAACACAGTTTCTAAAAAGATTAAATAGTATTCTGGTTATAATAAATTCTTATGACAATGATAATAGAATACTATAAACCCGCAGTTATTCTAAAAGGGCCTGAGTTATGGTAAAATGAAGGAAATAAAAGTGAGACCTACTATGAAAAATCAAGTGTAAATTAAGTTAATTTGAAAATCATAGTAAAAAGAACCTTAAATAAAGATTTGTAAAAATATACATTATATTTTTAAAAAATGATCTTTGAAAATTTATTACTTGAACTAGTTGAT
>JARKSP010000002.1 GCA_029974225.1 Erysipelotrichaceae bacterium | reverse complement strand
TTGCTTACTCTCCATGTGCATTACATGGTATCAGAAAAGGTTTAGTCAGACATCAGGAAATTCAGAAGAATGCTGTTGAATGTGGATATGTAAATATTTACAGATTCGACCCTCGCAATGAAAAACCATTGACTTTAGACTATAAGAAACCTGACTTCGATAAGTTCCATGACTTCTTAATGAATGAAGCTAGATTTAACAACCTGGTCAAGGTTAATCCGGAAAATGCTGAAGAGTTATACGCTAAAGCAAGATCAGATGCTGAAAAACGTTTCAAAAACTTATTAGCAAGATTAGAAGATTAATATCAAAAATAATAAAAAAGAGAACTTGTCAGTTTAATTGGCAAGTTTTTTTCGTGTGTTTTAATTTATTAAATCCTATATTTTGATTAATTATAAAAAAAATTATTATTTTGTATATAGTGCAATTTTTGTCAAAAAAGGCGTAAAAAGTTTCACTTTGTACTTTTTTAGGTGTCATATATAATAAAATTAGATAGTAAAGAATAATTCAAAACAATTGTATTCTTGGCAATTAATCAAATATTAATGAGATACTAGTAGCTGACATTTGTATATCAATTGATTTCGGTTTAATAATTTTAATGGATTATTGCATTATTTATAATGGCAAATAATAGTTTTATTGTTGGTGAAAACTTTTATTAATGTAAAGTAGCAGACCTATTTGACAATTATGACATATATAAGATATGAGTAGGAAGTTACTAGTGAATAAGAATTTTTCTAAATAAGGAGAGCAAAAATGGATAGCAATCTAATAAAGTTTTTGCAATTGTTGGCTAAAGGTAATGTTGTGAAAATCACTGATCTTATTACACAGCATAAACTTACAGCAAGGCAAATTCGCTATAGAGTAACAAAAATAAATGACTTTTTATTAGATAATGGTTTACCAATAGTTGCTTTGAAGAAGGGTACGTATTCACTGTTATTGAATAAACAACAAAAAAAGCAATTAGAAGAATTAGTTTCTAATTTTAATTTTTATGATTATAAAATGAATTCCGACGAAAGACAAGAAGCAATTGCTTTATTGCTGATAGCAACAGATGAATATGTTACTTCTTCCTCACTGGCAGACCAATTGGATATTTCAAAACGCACAACTGACAGCGATATAGTAAAACTAAGGGAAAGGCTTATTCCACTAGATTTAAAATTGGATGCCAAATCATCTAAAGGATATAGGATTTTAGGAAACGAAAGAGATATTCGAAATTTATGTGTTAATTTACTGACAAGGAATATCGAATTAAAAAATGACAAATACACATCTATTTTACCGATTGGTAAAATCATACATGGATCATATTGTAACGCATATTTAGAAGATATATTGAATATAATTCATTTTGTTGAATCAGAGATAAGTAAAGAGTTGACATATGAATCAAAGTTGCTGTTATCTATGTATTTAGTCACAATGTTGAAAAGAACATCTATGGGAAATATTATTGAAAAATATCCGAAAACATTTGATAAGCAACCTCAAAGCCGTAATTATGCTATAGCTTTAAATATTGCTTCACAAATTGAAGAAGAATTATCTATTTTAATACCAAATATAGAAGTTTATATGATAACGATGTTTCTTGAAGGGATTCAGTATATTGTCCCAGAAAGATATTTGAAAACTGATTGGATGGAAATGCAAATAGTTATTGATGAAATCATTCAGGAAATGAGTAATAAAATGAATGTGGATTTTACAAATGACAAGGAACTATATTTCTCTTTACAAGCACATTTGGGTCATACAATATTTAAAGTAAAACATAAACTTGATATTGTTAACCCGGATTTAAGAGAGATAAAAAGAAAATATTTTGTGTGTTTCAATGATTTAAAAGAAATAATAAAAGAAAACCAAAGCCCTCTACTTAAAGGTATTAAAGATGATGAAATAGGTTATTTGGTATTACATTTCTGTTCTTCTCTAGAAAGAAAAATGAGAATGCTTCCACCTGCAAAAGTTGCTATTGTCTGCATTAATGGTGCTGCAGCAGCACAGTTATTAAGAGAGTCAATTTTAACTAGATTCAGCAATATTGCAATTTTAGCAGTTGTTACAAAGTTTGATTTACAAATTCTTAAAAAAATGAACTTGGATTTTGTGATTTCTAGCATCGATATTGGGAAAAATGATATACCTTATGTTGTTGTAAATCCACTATTAACTGAAAAAGATTATATTGAAATTAACAAGATGCTTATTAAATATTACAAGCTAGAAACTATCAAAGACGATTCATATTACATCAATTCAAAATGTATAACGAATGATTTAATTGAGAATGAGAATCAAACCAAAGAAAAATTAGAATTAATGTATAGTCATCAGGAGAAACATCAACGCTTGAAATTGCATCAACTACTAACACCTAAATATATTTCTTTTAAGAACAAAGCAAAAACTTGGAGAGAAGCGGTAAAGATATCTTGTGTACCTTTATTAGAAAACGGTGATGTTAGTGAAATTTTTTTAGATTCAGTTATACAATCAATTCAGGAAGTGGGGCCATATGTTGTTTTTTCAAAAGGTGTAGCTTTGGTTCATAGCGATATTGGTTATGGAGTTAAAAGAATGGCTGTTTCATTAACGAGATTTGAAGATGGTGTTGCATTCAATCATGATCAATTTGACCCAGTAAAGGTTATATTCTGCTTAGCTCCAATAGACTACAGTAGCCATGTTCAAGCATTGCAAGGATTATTGAATTTGCTAAATGAATATACAATAGAAGAATTATGCAAAATAGATAATTCAAATGAATTATTTGAGAGATTAGAGAGAGAGAAATGGTAATAATGATTGAAACTGAAGGATTATAAATCTTATAAACTCTTGAAATCGCATTGGTTCAATTTAGTTGATTTGGTAATATTGTCACAATATTATTGTAATTATCATATCTTTTAAAGATATTTGGTTTGTGCATAGAAGTAATGGCCTATGTATAAATATGATTGCTATTATAGCTGATGATTTTAAACATTTAAAATTACTTCAGGCTGTATCATATTATTTAATGTGAACAAATAATATAAAAAACTTAGTATTGTTATAAAGGATGTTAATAGAGAAAGGAAAAATAATGAAAAGAGAAGAGTTTTTAAGAAAGATTGATAAGGGTATGATTGTTTCTTGCTATGCAGGTCCAGATTTGAATGAAGAGATGGGATATCCAGAAGTAATGGCAGCAATGGCCAAAAGTTGTGTTGTTGGTGGGGCATCAGCTATACGTACCAATTCGTTAAACATTCCAAAAGTAATGGAAGCGGTAGATACTCCTTTGATCGGTTTAAAGAAAGTTTATAAAGATGGATATGCAGGAGATTTCCGTATTACACCAGATTTAGAAACTGTAAAAGAATTGGTCGACCTTGGGTCTGATGCTGTAGCTATTGATGGAACGAAACGAGAAAGATACGATAATTTGACTACAGAAGAATTTATTCGACAAATTAAAAAACAGTTTGATGTAATTGTTATTGCTGATATTTCAACTGTTGAAGAAGGGGTGAATTGTTGGCAAGCAGGAGCAGATTTTATAGGAACTACATTATCAGGTTATACGCCTTATTCAAAGAAACCTATTGAATTTGGAGCATTGCCAACACCAGAACCTGATTATGAAATCATTAGGGAATTAAAGGCTGCAGGTGTTAAAAATATCATAGCTGAAGGAAGATATGATAGTGGGGCAAAGATGAAAAAAGCAATTGAAGCAGGAGCCACAGCTGTTGTAATAGGAACATCAATTACAATGCCGAAGAAAATTGTAAAGACGATTCTGCTGGATGCAGCAATCGATTAATAACAGAAAGGATGTATATTTATGAAAGAAGCATGGAAAGAGTATTTTGAAATAATGCAGTGTGTTGTTCAGAAAGCATATGATACACAGGGACCAAAACTGATAGAAGCCGCAAAGCTGTTAGCTGAATGTACCAAAAATGGTGGCTTAATTAATCTGTTTGGTTCTGGGCATTCTAGTTTGGTAACAGAAGATGTTTTTTGGCGAGCAGCATGTATGGCAAATACTCATGCAATATTTGAATCTGCTGTAGCTGGAATTAATGAAATTACCAAAACCAGTAAGATTGAAAAAATTGAAGGAATTGGACAACTAATTGTTCAATATAATCGTATTGAAAAACCAGATGTTATGATTTGTGTTTCTAATTCAGGTAATAACGCAGTTACTAATGATGTTGCATTTGAGTGCAAAGCAAGAGGAGTTCCAGTAATTGCCTTTACAAATCCAACATATGCAGAAAAGTTAACAACCCATCATTCTAGTGGCAAGAAACTAATGGACATTGCTGATGTTGTGATTGATAACTGTTCACTATATGGTGATGCTGCAGTGCAACTGGACGGAATGATTATGAAGGTTGGAGCAACTTCAACAATTCCAGTTGCTTTTATGTTACAGGCCTTGTTAGTGCAGACATGTCAGTTGTTACTTGAAGAAGGAATTATACCAGAGGTTTGGTATAATGGTCATTTGGAGTATGAATATCCAGAAGCCAAAAACCATAATACAAACCTGATTAACAAGTATTATTGGAGAGTAAGAAACCTTTAGGAGAATAATATGTTGAAAGAATTAAGAATTATGACAGTATGTGGTGCAGGGGTTGGTACTAGTACTTTACTAAGAATGAATATTAATAAAGCTTTTAAAGTACTTAACGCACCTTTCAATGTGCGTGTTGAGCACACAAGTATTTCCCGAGCAAGGGGAGCAAGATGTGATTTGATTGTTAGTTTTCCAACATTCGCTAAAGACTTAGCAAATGTTGGCGTAGATGTCATTATTATTGATAATCTGATAGATCAGGATGAGATCACAACAAAAATCAAAAACTATTTGATTGAGAAAAAATTAATAAATAAAAAGGAGGAATAATAAATGGAATTAGTAGTTAGTTTTATCACTACCTATATCTTCAATCAACCATTCATATTACTGAGTTTAGTTGCTATGGTTGGTCTGATCATTCAAAGAAAGCCAATTCAGGAAGTTCTCTCAGGATCTATTAAAACTGGATTGGGCTACTTAATTCTTCAACAGGGTACGAGTCTGTTAGCAAGAGTAGTTTTGCCTATTTCTGCTTTGATGAACCACATTTTCAAAATTGAAGCAGTTGCTCCAGGCGTTGGTACCGATGTATTCACAGAACAATGGGCTTCTGCAATTGCAGTCATCATGGTCATTGGATTTGTAGTGAACCTTATTCTTGCGCGCTTTACTAAATTGAAGTATGTATATTTGACTGTGCATCAGACTTATTACATTTCTTTAGTATATATCGCAATACTTGTTGAAGTTGTGCCAAACCCAAGTAAGTTGGCTGTAATGATTATTGGAGGCATTATTTTGGGTATTTATTCAGCAGTTTCTCCAGCACTTGTTCAGCCATTTATGCGCGATGTAACGGGAACAAATGAAATAGCATATGGACATACTACATCATTTGGTATGATTGTAGCATCACTTGTTGGGAAATTATTTAAGAATAATAAAACTGCATCGTCTGAAGATTTGCAGATTCCGGAAAAGTTATCATTTTTGAAAGATATTTCTGTTTCTACTGCAATTATTATGACAATTCTTTATTCTGTAAGTGTTATTGTTGCTGGCCCTGCTTGGGTTACAGAAAATGTTTCAGGTGGTACAGCTGGTTTATTATGGGCTGTTCAAAATGGTATGGCTTTTGGTGTAGGTATAACAATCGTATTGACCGGTGTAGGTATGATGGTTGCGGAAATTACAGAAGCATTTAAAGGAATTTCTGAAAAGCTTGTTCCAAATGCTGTCCCAGCACTTGACTGTCCAATTGTATTTAATTATGCTCCTACAGCAGTTATGATTGGTTTCTTAAGTTGTTTGGCAACAGTTCTTATATGTGTTGGTCTATTCGGTGCTCTTGGAATCTATGCTCTTACACCTCCAGTTATCACCTGCTTCTTTGGTGGTGGTCCTTCTGGTGTATTTGGTAATTCACAAGGAGGATGGAAAGGTGCATTAGCTGCAGGTATTGTTGCTGGTTTACTTTTAAGTTTTGGCCAGATGTTTACTGTTGGTGCAATGCAAACAACAATAGCAGATTTTGCAAGATGGAGCAACGATTTCGACTATAGTGCTTTCCCAGCACTAGTAAAAGCTTTATTATCTTTATTCTTTCGCTAATTAATGTAATAGTATACCAACCCTTAATATGAGTCGGAAATTATTCCGACTTTTCCTTTTGCATTTGAATATAATTTTAACTTTATTCATTAAACGTTTTTTCTTAAAAAAGCTAAGAATAGGTGATTAATTTTTATTAACACTATTTTGAGCTTATAATAAAATTGATGTTACAATATTTATATTTTTAATTACATTTATTCCATGCATTTTATGTTTCTCAATTAACTTAATAACTTAAACATAATTTGTTAATTTAATAACTTAAGTATAAAACTAATACATTAATGTGTTAAAAACTATGAATTTTATTATGTCATTTGATATATAATAAAATTATAGAAATGCATTGATAAAGAAAAAACAATAGGATAAGATATAATTTGTTGTAAAATAAACTGAAAAGGTAGTTATTTTTCAAGTATAGAATGGTGCCTGAATATTTAGCGAAGAAATAGTGCTTCAGTAAAACGGATTTAAGCATTAAATATTAGCATCATTTAAGTAGTCAGGGAGGCGAGCTAAATGTTTGATAAGAAGATTGCTTTATTTAACCGGAAAGTTGAAAACAGGGATGAAGCTTTAGCCTTGCTGGCTGAGGAGTTTGTCAAAGCTGAAGTTGTGGAGGAAAATTTTCTGACCGGTATTATGGATAGGGAAGCAGTTTTTCCTACAGGATTACCACTAAATAAAATGGGAGTTGCGATACCGCATACTGATACAGAATATGTTAAAGAAAATCAGATTGGCTTTATGACACTGGAAAAGCCGGTCGTCTTTCAGTTTATGGGCGATATAAATCAGGCTATTGAAGTTTCAGTAATCTTCATGCTGGCATTAAAAGAAGGTAAAAGTCAGATGGAAATGCTTCCTAAACTGATGGACCTGTTTGCGATGGATGAAGTTATGGATGCTTTAAAGGAAGTTGAAACCTATGATGAGTTTTTTAAAATAATTAGTGAGTCTGAATTACTGGACTAGAAAGGGGATTAAATGCTAGTTACATCCAAAGAAATGCTGGAAAGAGCCAAAAGTGAAGGTTATGCTCTGATTGCTCCTGATTATTATGATAATAATTCCTGTCGAGCTTTTGTTCATGTTGCGGAAGAATTTAATCTGCCATTAATTTTATCTTTTGCACCTGAATCACATTACTGCCTGCTGTCGTTGGAAGAAGCAGCTTTGATTGGCCGATACTATGCTGAATCAGCTAAAGTTGATGTAGCTTTGCATTTAGATCATGGTACCAAATTTGAAACTATAAAAAAAGCCATTGCTTATGGTTTCACTTCAGTGATGATTGATGCCAGTAACTGTGATTTTGAAGAGAATGTCAGAAGAACTAAAGAAGTGGTGGATTATGCTCATGCCAGAGGAATAGAAGTGGAAGCGGAAATCGGTCATGTCGGAAGTGGGGAAACCTACGGCACTGAGGATGATGATTCAATCTATACTGAAGTTGAAACCGCCAAAAAATTTGTTGAGCTGACCGGTGTCGATTCACTGGCAATTTCAATTGGTACCGCTCATGGTCAGTATAAAGGGACTCCAGTAATCAACTTTGAAAGACTGCAGCAAATCCGCAATGCTGTCGATGTTCCACTGGTATTACATGGCGGTTCTTCAAGCGGAGATGAAAACCTGGCCAGATGTGCTAGAGAAGGTATTAGTAAAATCAATGTTTTTACGGATATTGTCACTGCTGCCTTAGAAGCAGTGAAAAACAGTGATTCAAAAGACTGGTTCGAATTGCTGAAAATATCAGATGAAGCTGTTAAAGATGTCCTGAGACATTATTATCACATCTGTAATTGTGTCAAATAAGGGGTGAAATTATGAAAAGAGAATTACGCAGTCCTTTTCTGGTAGTAAACCCTAAATGCTATTTATGGGGGAAAGAAGTTTATAAACTGGCGGCTGTTGCTCAAGAGCTGGCGCTAAAATATGATGTGGATATTATTTTCACCGGTTCTCTGGTGGACCTGGCCAGACTGGCTCAGGATTTTCCCCGTCTGGTAATCTGTGCTCAGAATATGGAAGCTTTAAGACCGGGAAAAGGCATGGGTCATGTTCTGCCGGAAGCCCTAAAGGAAGCCGGTGTCCAGGCCACATTTTTAAACCATGCTGAAAATCCAAAGACTGTTTCAGAATTAACTGAAACCATTGCCAGAGCTAAAGAACTGGATATTTTAACTATTGTCTGTGCTGACGATGTAGCTGATGCCAAAGCTATTGCTCAGCTGGAGCCTGATGTGCTGGTCTGTGAGTTAAAAAGTTTAATCGGTACCGGCAAAACAGCTGCTATGGATTATATGAAGGCTACCAACGAAGCAGTCAGAAAAATATCATCAGAGATAAAAATACTTCAGGCTGCTGGAATCTCCAGTGGAAAAGATGTCTACAAGGCTATTGCTTCAGGAGCTGACGGCACTGGAGCCACCAGCGGAATCGTCTGTGCAGAAAGTCCAGAGACAATGTTAAGAGAAATGGTAGAAGCCTTAGATAGAGCCAGAACAGATTTCTATAAACGGTAAATATTCCAATGACAGTAGAAAATAAGTTATAATATAAAAGAAGGAGATTTTATCATGAAGAAGATTTTGTTATGTTGTGGCACAGGTGTCGCTACCAGCACCGTTGTTCACAAAAAGCTTGAGGATGAATTGATTAAAAGAGGGCATAAAGGTAAATTCACAATCACTCAATGTAAGGCAGTAGAGGTGCCAAGCAAATCAGTCAATGCTGATTTATGTGTCAGTACGATTGCTAATTCATATACCTGCCATTGTCCATTAATAATAGCTACTAACCTGCTGATCAATAGAAAAACTGAAGAAATCTATGATCAGATTGAAAAAGCATTATTTGGTGAATAGTATTGCCTGGTTTTACCGGTCAGTTTTGTTAGGACTTGTAAAGCATTAGTTAAAAAACAATATAAATATAAGTAATAAAAGGAGGAAATTAGGCTTATGGAACTAATTTTAAAAATGTTAGATAAAATTGTAGAATTCTTTGAATTTATCAGTAAATGCGGACCAATTGTTATGATGCCGATAATGATTATCATAATTGGTATTTTTATGGGTGCCGGTATTGGCAAATCAATCCGTGGTGGTTTAACAGTTGGTGTCGGTATTATCGGGCTAAATCTGTCTACCAGTCTGATGGGATTTTTATCTGCTGCTGTCGGACAAATGTCAGCTAATTATAATTTATCATTAGGCACTATTGATATAGGCTGGCCAGCTGCCGCTGCCATAGCTATTGCTACCAAAGTCGGGGTATTTATTATTCCGGTATGTCTGTTAGTTAATATCTTTATGATTCTGACTAGAACCACTCAGACAATCAACATTGATATCTGGAACTTCTGGCATTTTGCTTTTACTGGCTCACTGGTTGCAGCGGTAACCGGAAATGTTCTGTTAGGTATGATTGCTGCTGTCTGTAATGAAGTAATTGTTTTAGTTTTAGGAGATATTACTGCTCCGGCTCTGGAAACAACGTTAGGAATGCCTGGCGTATCCTTGCCTCACGGTTTTAGTGCTGCCTTTGCTCCAATTGCTTTACTCTGCAACTGGATCATCGAAAAGATTCCAGGACTGAGAGACATTGATTTTTCACTTGAAGGTTTAAAGGATAAAATAGGTATCTTTGGCGAACCTATTATTGTTGGATTTGTATTGGGCCTGGGTATTGGAATTGCTGCCGGACAGAACTTCCAGAAAGCAATGGAAACAGCAATAAATCTGGCTGCAACCATGGTCTTGATTCCCAAGATGGCAGCTTTGCTGATGGAAGGTTTAATACCTATTTCTGATGCTGCAAGTGCCTTTGTGGACAAACATTTTTCTGGCAGAGGACAGATGTATATCGGACTTGACTCGGCAATTGGTGTTGGTCATCCAATGACAATCACCTTAGCTTTAATTTTAGTTCCAATCGCATTACTATTAGCTGTTATCTTGCCTGGAAATACTGTTTTACCGGCAGTAGATCTGGCAGTCTTCCCTTTCATGTTTGTATTAATCTTACCAATCTGCAAAGGGAATGGTTTTAGAAGTCTGATAACCGGTCTGATATGTCTGACCGCCGGTTTATATATTGCCACCTATTTAGCAGCACCTACAACGGCTGTTGCGGCTTCTATCAATTTTGATATGGGGGGAGCAAGTTCCATCTCTTCTATCTGTGATGGAGCTAATCCACTAACGGCCTTACTTTTCACTATTGGTACTTTGCCATCTCCTGTAGCCTATGGCATACTGATTGTTATTGCTATCGCTTTTGCGGTTTATAACGGAATCAGAATCAGAAAGATAGAAAAAGCTTAATTTACAGTTTTAAGAAAAGGGGCTTTAATAAGCCCCTTACTTGTCTTGGAGGATGATTTAATGAAAAAGTATGTTTATAAAAAGGACCGATTTTTTGTTAATGTTACTCTGGTGGGTATTTTCTGTCTTTTGCTGGGAATATATAATAGTTATAGTTTTATAGAAAACCCTAACATTTTGAATCTGTTTATCACTATTGTGTGTATTTATCAGATATTTAATACCTTTTTCTCTTTATCAAACCCTGAAGAGGTGCATATTAGTGATGAAAGAATATCTTTTAAAGCCTACGGACAGGTTCATAGTTATGACTTTAAGCAGATTGAAGACTTTAGAGTTCGAGAATTTCCTCAGGCTAAAAAAGTTTATGTCAGAATCAATAAAAATAAAAACAGCCTGTTTAAAGGCAGATATTGGCTGTTCTGTTATTACTTCAATGATGCTGAAGAACTATATCAGTGGTTTCTGGATAGGGAATATCAGACCCATCCAGATACAATCAAGGCTTCTAACAGAAGAACCCGGCAATCAGCATCGGAAGAGAAAAAACAAAATCAGTTTAAAACGGAAAAAGATAAAAAAGGGGGAAAGTAGAATGGCTGTCTATAAAGAGACAATCACCGGATTAATAAGTAAAGGTGGCAGTCCAACTTACTTTGATATTACTGAAGAGGTAAGAGCCGTCATTACCAGAAGCAGCATACAAAACGGAATTGTCTGTGTTATATCACCGCATACCACATGTGCAGTGTTTTTTGAGGAACACTGTCATGATGTTATGCCGGACGGGAAAGAATTTCTGCAGCAGGATTTGGATAATGTGCTTGAGAAAATTATTCCCGATCAGAATAGATGGGGGCAATACTTCTATCCGGGAACACTGCATTTTGAAGATGTTGAAGCCTGGCCTGACTATCGAAAGTATTTGCCGTCAGGAACCAGAGAAGAACTGTTTAATTGTGATGCCCACCTGAAAGCAACGATATTAGGTAATAGTGCCACCTTTGAATTGGACCAGGGGAAACTGGGTGTCAGTAAAACAGGTTATATCTATTTTGTTGATTTTGATCGAACTCACTCCCGAGAAAGAAGATGTAGAGTTGTAATTATTGGTGAATAAAAACTGTCATAGTTTAATTTGAAAAGAATAATTTTAAGAAGGACAATAATATGAAAAGAATCCTGCTTATAATACTGCTGGCCTCAATTTTGTTTGGCTGCAGCAGTAAAAAGCCAGATAGTGAAGATGCAGCCATGCTTAAAGGATTTGCCCAAAGGTATGCTGAGCAATATCTGGAGAAGAATAATCTATATGATGAGAACAGTGAATATTATATTTCATATTCCGATAGCAACAAGCTGCTGTTTGAATACTATCTGTTTTGCGACGACAGATATATCGCGAAAATCCAGCTTGTCTATTCAGAGGAACCGATGATTGGCGGCTTGATTTTTACCTATCATGATGGTTATATCTCTGGCACGGTTACTGAAGATTATGATCAGAAGATCAAAGCAGGTTCTGATAAAATCTACCTTAACGATAGTATTGAAATGAATTATATCACGGCTATTGAAGTTGTCAGATTAGAAATGACGGTTCAGCAGCTGGAAGAGCTGGAAAAGAAAGCAATAGCAGTAGTGGAAACAGAGTATTTATCCAGGTTGGCAATTACTGAGGGTAAATATGAGCTGGTATCCTATCTTGCTCACTTTATGGTTTCAGTTGATTGTGATGAAGAAACACTTTTAATTAAGCAATTAAGTACGATTGACTTTATCCTGCTTAAAGATGGAAAGCCGCTCATTATTGTCAGACTGGATTCAGCTGATAGTGAACTGTGGTCACTATCTGAATATAGTAATATTTTAGAGATTGACTTCAGTAAAACCGAAAATCTGAAAAAAGTCTTTACTCTTTCAGGTGTATCATATCCGATCTTTAATAAGATTGTCATATCTGACAATGATTATCTGAATAATCTATCTTTCCAAAGTCAAGACTGTATCATCTTCATTATCAGAAAAGCTTATGATAGAGCTGTGCTGATTCTCGATGAGATTAGCGAATTAGCGATAATAAAAAGCTGGTAAAGCAATAAAAAAGGCAGCCGTCTGATTCAGCTGCCTATTTTGATTTTAAGATTATAACGACAAGTTCTGGATCACTGAAAATTCGATAGTCAAATTCTGTTAATCCGATACCTCTGCTGCGATAGAGGTTTTTGGTTCTGCCAAACTTGTAGTCAGCCTTAGAAAAGAAATTGACCTGCTTATCATGACTGTGACCACTAAGCACCAGATTTATACTCAAAGACAGATTTTTATAGGTGTCAGTTCCATGCAGTAAAACAATTGAGTAAGTCTCTGTCGATATCTGTTCAATAGTATGACTGCCATAGTTGTCGCCATATAGGGTAATATAGCCGGTTGGATTATTATAAAGCTTCATTTCGGAAGTAATAAGTTCATAATTAGAATCCGACAGGATTCTTTTAACCAGTATTTCTCTTGTTTCACTGACAAAATCAAAATCACCCAGAATCGCAAATTTTCCCAGCGGTGCTTCAACAGAAGACAGCAGGTCAGTAAGAATATCGACATCACTGCTGACAGGAGCATAGTTCTTATCAAACAAATCTCCGCCAAACAGAACAATATCAATATCAAGATTATTGATAGCTGTCTTAAGTTTGGAAATATGCTGTTCATTAAACAGATAACCATATTCAATATCGGTTAAAAAAAGAATTTTGACATCATTAAAATTGGCTGGAATCTTTTCCGATGTTACATTGATGTATGATACTTTGAAATTATAGGGAACAACATATTTGCCACGCCAAAAAACTATCATGCTTGATATCAGAACAAATATAAGAGCTGACATTGTCAATACTAAGACTTTTTTTCTTTTTATCATCAAACCACCATTAACATTCTAACATAAAAAATAGTGAGTTAACTCACTATTTCCTGAATTCCGAATCAATATAGTTAAGGACAACCGGAATGACTATTGGCTGTCTGTTGGTCTTGGAATACAAATATGGTTCCAGGGTTTCTCTAATGGTATTCTTCAATTCACCAAAGGTTGTTTTCTGCTGCATCTTCTTTCTTAAAGCTTCATAGATCAACAGTTCACCTTCTTTTAGCATCATCTGTCCCTCTTTGATATAGACAAAACCTCTTGAAATGATATTTGGTCGACACAGGATGGAATTAGTTCTGGAATCAATGGCTACGATTGCGGCAACTAAGCCATTATCAGCTAAGATACTGCGGTCTTTTAAAACAGCAGTAGCAATGCCGCTGGAATCATTACCATCAATATAGATATCATCAGTAGGAATCTTATGCTCCCATAAAAAGGCTTCTTCATCTCTTAAAACAACGACGTTACCATTAGCACAGATGAAGATGTTTTCTTCCGGCACACCGGTTTCAACAGCGGTATCAGCATGGGTTTTAAGCATTTTATATTCTCCATGCATGGGCATAAAATATTTAGGTTTGACCAGCTGCAGCATCAGCTTCTGTTCCTCCTGAGAGGCGTGTCCAGTGGTATGCAGGTTGTTCAGCAGTGAATTGGTCAAGACATTGGCTCCAAGTCTGGTTAATGAATTAACAATAGAGTTAACGCTTATTTCATTGCCGGGAATTGGATTTGAAGAGAAGATTACTGTATCTCCCGGAATAATCTTGATATATCGATGTGAGGCGTTAGCCATCCTGCTTAAGGCCGCCATCGGTTCTCCCTGGGAACCGGTACACAGGATACATATCTTATTTGTCGGATAAGTGTTCAGTAGTTCCGGATCAACAAAATCATCTTCACTGGCGTGAATATGCCCCAGTCTTCTGCCAATCTGGACAACATTTTCCATACTGCGTCCGACAATGCTGATTTTTCTATTGTGGGCGATTGCTCCGGAGATAATCTGCTGAATTCTATGAACATTACTTGAGAAAGTTGCGATAATCAAACGCCCTTTTGTTTTGGCGATGATTTCGGAAATTGATTTAGCTACCTGTTTTTCACTGATTGAAAAGCCGTGGACTGCGGAATTGGTTGAGTCCGATAACAGTAGGCTGATGCCGAACTGACCCATAAAGGAGATTATCTGATAGTCTGAATTGTTTCCGACCGGAGTCAGATCAAATTTAAAGTCTCCTGTTGACATAATCCAGCCATTCGGTGTTTTAATCGCGATACCGTATGAATCAGGGATGGAGTGGACAACATGAAAAAAAGCGACATGGAAATGCTTGGAAGTGAATCGGAAGTCGGTGGTGTTTTTAACCACATGCAATGTCGTGTTAGCCAGAAGTCTGGCATCTTCAAGCTTCTTTTCCACTAAGGCAATCGCAAATTCAGGACCATAAATATCGGGAATATTACAGACTCTTAAAAGGTAAGGGATGCCACCGATATGGTCTTCGTGACCGTGAGTGATAAACAAAGCTTTTATTTTTTCCTGATTTTTAATCAGGTAAGTATAATCGGGGATAACATATTCTACCCCCAGTAATTCTTCATTCGGAAATATCAAACCAGAGTCAATGATGATAATTTCATCGTCTCCTTCAATACAGTATAGGTTTTTTCCAACTTCTCCCATTCCTCCTAGGGCAAAAATACGAGTATCGGTTGGAAGAAAAGAAGAAATTTTGCGTGAATTAAATTTATTGGACTCGCTCATAATACCCCCTCCTTCTAAATACTGATAGCATCCGCTGGCTTATATAGCGGATCTATCCTGTCGATATGGTCATAATAAAGAATACCTTTCAAGTGGTCAATTTCATGCTGCATTACTACAGCAGGATATCCTTTCAGCTTTATCTCTTCAACTTTATCCGTTAACATATTGTAGGCTCTGACAGTTATTCGCTGATGTCTTAAAACAATTCCCTCAACATCGGTAGCGACACTAAGACATGATTCGCCATTTTCCAGATAGGTTTTCTTGGTTGAATTGGCTATTATTTTAGGATTAGCCAGAGCAAATTCGATTACCTGTTCATCTTCACCTTTAATCGAGACAGCAATCATTTTCTTGCTCACTCCAATTTGAGGAGCAGCAATACCGACTGATGGTCGGACATTATATTCTTCGCAGAATTTTTCATCCTGTGAATTTCTGACATATTCAAGCATAGCTTCTAAAACTTCCCTGTCTTCAGCAGATAAGGGCACACAAACGCTGACAGCTTTTTTCCGCAAAATCGGATCGCTATCCAGCAAGATATTTTTTGAATCAATAAACATATAAAATCTCCTAACAAGTTAAAAGTTAATTTCTGAAATATAGATTATTATTTCTATTTTTCTACAAGTATTATACAGAAAAAATAATATGTAATCAATTTAAATTGACAATAAATTAACTATAAAACAATTTTTAACAGTAAATCTAATTCCTTATAGTTATCAATAACGATATCAGAACCTAGATCCAATAACTGCTGTCTGCTCAATAGGGAGCTTACTCCCACCACCGTCCTGGCGTTAGCGTTTATAGCCGCCTGAATCCCACTTTCCGCATCCTCAAAGATAACACAGTCCTGAATAGCAGTATTTAATTTTCCGGCAGCTCTCAGATAGATTTCCGGATTAGGCTTTCCTGGAAATGTGTGGTCAGAGCCGACCACATCATCTCTTTTAAACCAGCGGTCCAGTTTCAGTGACTGAAAGAAAAAGTCAACATTGGTGCTGGGAGCCGCTGTAGCAATCGTACAGGGAATCTCTCTTTTTTTAAGTTCATCTAGAAACTGTTCAATACCATCGGCCAGTTTATAGATGTTATTTTCATTTTTTTTACAAAGTTCGCGATAAATGGTTTCTTTTTCATCAATCAGCTGCTGCATCATCTGCTGGTCAAATTTATCTTTTAAAAAGAACCTTATTGTCACATCAGGATTAAAACCATGAATATATGGTTTTAACTGTTCTGGGGTATATCTGATGCCGGTGTGATTATAAAAAAACTGCTGCCATGACTGGTCAATGATGGCTTTATCAAATATTATTGTTCCGTTAAAATCAAAAATTACTGCCATAATATAATCTCGCTTTTTCAATTATAACTTATTTTCCCTGAAAATAGAAAAGTATTGATAACTTTAAAAATAGAGTGTTATAATTTCTATAGCACAGACATTAGATTAATATAATAATTAAAAAAATTCAAGTTCTTAAAATGTTTGTAAAAGCCCGATATTTTTACTTTCTATTGTCAGAGTTATGCGAAAGCTGATTGTTAACATTTCTTTTCAGATCAGTATAGCTATAATGGCTGTTAGAATCGAAAGAGTTCTGGTATATGTTTGTTTAATAAAATATGAACACTGGTTCATGGAGGAAAATAATATGAGGAAATTCATTTTGAGCATTGTGGTATGTCTGGCAGTATTGCTGGGCTGCCTTACTGTTCCGGTACGGGCAGCCGGCGTAGCCAAGGTCAACGGTGTTGAATATGCGACCGTTCAGGAGGCGGTTAATGCGGCTAAAAACGGTGATACCGTAACACTGCTTCAGGACAGCAACACCACTGCGCCTATTACAATTGACAAATCCATCATCATTGAGGGAAATAACTGCGAGATTTACTACTTCGGGGAATATGCAGCCTTGGTCATCGCATATTCAGACGGAAGCAAACGTAATGTTACGCTTAAGAATATGAGGATTGTGGCAAAATTGTCTGATAGAGGTATCAGCTATGAAGATGGCGGCACCTTAACTCTTGACAATGTTATTGTTCGTGGTTTTGAATCAGATGTCCCACACTATGCACTGTATCTGACGCTGGATTCCAGCAAGGCTTTTATTAATATCAATAACTGCGATCTGACCGGTAACTATGGGATAAATGTCTGGGGTCAGGATATGACAATAAATATCAACGACACCAAAATCTACAGTGCTGATTACAGTGATGCTGAAGACTATGCGGCGATTGTTCTCAACAGAGGTGATGTATATTCAGCAGAGGAAACGGTCATAAATGTTACCAAAAGCAAGATAATTGCTAAAGATGAAGATGGTATTCCATCTGTAGCAATCTTGAACGGAACCCTGAGTGCTGAAGTCAATCTTGATGAGCAGACAGAGGTTGTCGGCACAATTAAAGAGATTGTGGCTTTTGTCGAAGATGGACCGAAATTATTCTTATTCTATAAGCTTCAGGAAGCAATTGATTATGGAATCGCCAATAATCAGCCAGTAGAAGTTGTCCGCAGCATGACTCTTGATTATGCCACTAACATCAATGGTGAGATTGAAATTAATGGCAATGGGTTATCATTATATTCACAAACTTACTATACAATAATTATTGATACTGTTGCTGAGGTTTGCATAAGAGATTTTAAAATTTCCTGTATTGGTGGCACTATCGTAGGAATTTATATTATCAATGAAACAGCTGCTTTAAGACTCGACGAAGTTAATATCTCAATTCCAGATGGTACAGCGGTTAATATCACCCCTCTGGCTGAGGCAGCGAAAGCGTATATAAATTGTTGTAATCTATCAGGTATAATCGCTTTATCGGTCTGCGGCGGAAAAGCTTACGCTGAAGTTCATGATTCCACATTAATAGGCATCAACAATATACCATACAATCCCGGTAATGAATGCGGTACTATCACAATTGTCGCCAATGATGTTACTGTTGAGGTCTTCGGCGGGTCAATTACCGCCATATCTCATGAAGGTAATTCAGATCAGAATATTGTTCTGGTCCAGTCAGCAGCTTTTGCTGACCCACAGGTGTATTTGAAAAGTGAATTGATTATTGAAGGAAAAGCCAGGATTCTTGGTTTACTATTTGATAGTCAATGTCTGCTTGAAGTGCGCAAAGAGTATAAGAGGCAGCTTAACAATGAAGGTTTTGCGACCACACCACCAGATGAGGACGACATGATTGCGGTAGATTATACCAAGGAAGTCTTTGATGTGACATATGTGGCTGATGAAAATGTTGTTACTGTAATTAAAGTTCAGGATGGTGAAAATGTTATGGATGTACCTGCTGTTCCGGAAAAGAAAGGCTATGTTGGAGAATGGAGCCATGATGGCAGAAATATTTCCGCAGATACTACCATTACCGCTGTCTATACTAGAGCGCCTTTTAAAATAATTGACAGCAGAATAGCTCAACTGGTGATATTTGCACTGCTGGGTTCTTTAGCAATTGCCGCAGCTGTTATTTACAGAAAAAAAAGAAAATAAAATCCAGTTAACACACATGCGGTGTTTTGTAATCTGTCTTTTGTCAGTGAATTTATATTCTGATTATTTTAGATGATTGAAAGATGTTTTATTAATCATGGGAGCCGATTTAATCGGTTCCCATATTCCTTATTATTTATTACGGTTTTATTGGGGAAGTGTAAAACGAAACAAACATAACGGTCTTGCTTTTATCTGGGAAAACCTTAAGGAAAATAAGATTCAAATTATAAAAAAACGCATTGATAAATGTAGATATATAATGATATAACATACTATAATTTATAGAGTTTTATATAATAACTATAATGTTTCTGAAAGGTTAGAGGAAAACTAGCCTTCTTCTGTCAGCTGTATTGTGCTGGCGTATGACTGAATCATATTCCGGTTCAGCCCAGCTGTGACAGGCTACTGAGGACTGAAAAGTCCGGGAAAATGTATTACTGATAAATTACAGGATTATAATTTACGGGTGAAGGAATAATGTGAAGAAATTAATTTTGAAAATTCTGGTATTCTTTGCAGTGCTGATCTGCTGCTTTCCGACTACGATAAAAGCGGCAGCCGTAGCAAGAGTGGAGTCTTCAGGCGCTGAATATGACTCGCTGCAGGAGGCCATCAATGCCGCCGATCCGGCCGGTGACACGGTTACGCTTCTGTCGGACATCACCGTACCTGCAGATGAATATATAGGGATAGTAAACCAGAATCTCACACTTGATGGTAACGGTTATATCATCAACTATCTCGGCAGCGGTCCGAACAAATTTGCGCTCTATATTCAGTCGAAACAGGATGTGACCATTAGAAATCTGGATATTTATGCCGAGGATGCGGAAGCCGGTATTTTTGCCTGTGATAGCGGTGACCTGACTCTGGAAAGTGTGATGGTCTCAGGCGGCGGTGGAGATTTTCCTGACATGGCCCTGCTTATGAACGCAGGAACAAGCTATGCCAATGTCAGCATTACCGGCAGCCATCTGGAAGGTCACTATGCGATGTATATATTCGGCGAACATATGAACATAGATATTCATGATTCAACCATTAGAAGCCGGGATGATTCTGCTACCGAGGACTTTGCCGCGATAATTCTTAATGCCTTTGACAATTACTATACTACAAACGGCACCGTTGTAAACATCACGGGAGACAGCAACATCATTGCCTATAAGGAAGATTCAACGTTATCTAACGCGGTGATAAACGCATCGGTAACAGGCGTGGTGAATATTGACCCTTCTGTTTATGTTGAGGGGCATATCGTCTATCCTGTTGCGGTGGCAGCTAAAAATGCATCCACCTACAACTATCACTATTCGCTTCAGGATGCCGTTGACGCTGTTGCCGGCACGGACTGGTTTGTAGGAGTGCTGCGAGACATCGATATAAACAGTCCGGTCATTATTAATGACCAAGTGACAATTGACGGTAACGGATACACCCTGACTTCATCATACGGGTCTGCAATTGTCGTTGATGCTAACGATGAAGTCACTATTAAAAATTTCAAAATTGTCGGAAATCCTGGCGGGTTTGGAATCAGCATTAAGAATAATCCTGCTACCCTGAAACTTGATAATGTCAATGTCTCTGTTGAAAATGGTCTTGCAGTTAGTGTAGATGCAACAGCTTCAGGAGCAACTGTCAGCATAGAAAAAAGTAGTCTTTCAGGTGTCATTGCACTTACTATATGGGGTGAAGGAGCCCAGGTAGAAGTTAAAAACAGTGAATTGACTGGTGATAATAATCGTTCATATGTCGATCCAGCTGGTTACGGAACCATTGATATTCATGCTGATGATGTTTCGGTTGGAGTTTTTGACGGCTCAATTACAGCAAAGGCTCAGGAAGGCAAGCAGCCACAGGCGATTGTCTGTGTAGCTACAGGCTTTAATAATGTCCATGTGTATTTAGCTACCGAACTGCTGCTTGAAGGAACCGCTAAAACTGTCAGCATTGACCCGGCAGATACTCCTCTGATTGCCGTAAGAGAGCAATACAAGCAGCAGCTCAACAATGAGGGATACGGAGTGACTCCGCCAGACGTCGATCACATGATCTATATCGACTATTCAATAGAGGTCTTTGACGTAACCTATGTGGCAGATGGAGCCACGGTGGCAGTGATCGGAGTTCAAAATGGCGAAGATGTCGCAGATCCTCCGGCTGTTCCGCCAAAGAGCGGCTACACCGGAGCCTGGGATCATGACGGTACCAACATCACAGCGGATACCACCATTACTGCTGTGTACACTAAGGATGCTGTTCCGCCAACTGGAGACAACATCAATATTACGATGTGGGTAATAGTCATGCTGATTAGTGCTGCTGGTGTTTTTGGAGTCATAGTCTACGTTAAAAAGAAAAAACTGTTCTAAAATAAACTGAATGAGCAGGGATAAATCAGGATGATGTCCCTTTGGCTGGATATTCATTTGTCCTGCGCTTTATAAAGTCAAGAAAAAATCTATGAAGTCTGGAGATATTAAAAGTCCTCAGACTTTTATAATAATCTTTTAATAGACTCTCGCAGATTATCAAAAGATAATTATCTAAAAAGAATGTGCTATAATTGTTAAGAGGTGATTAGTGTGTATGTTTTAGTAATATCAGGTATATCTGGTGCCGGAAAATCGGTCTTTTTAAAGACGCTGGAAGATATTGGCTATTATTGTATTGATAATCTGCCTCCGGCTTTACTGGTGGCGGTCAGTAAATTGAATGTCAATAAAAAGCTGGCGGTGGTTATTGATGTCAGAAGTAATGAGTTATATGACACTTTACTTAATGAAATAGATAACCTTAAAAAAGAGAATATTGAATATACTCTGGTCTTTTTGGATTGCGATAGAGACACTATTCTGAATCGCTACAAGTACACCAGAAGATCTCATCCTCTCATTTCTGAAGAGCATCCGACTTTGGAAAGTGCGATTGACTATGAATACAGAATGTGTAAAAGAGTTAAAAATGAAGCTGATATCGTTATCGACACCAGTCATTTCAATCATTCTCAATTAAGGCAGTATGCTATTGATTCTTTCAAACAGGATGACTATAAAAGCCTGACTATTAAACTGATTTCTTTTGGCTACAAAAATGGTCTGCCGCTGGAAGCGGACCTGGTATATGATGTCAGATGCCTGCCAAATCCGTTTTATATTGCCGAATTAAAAATGAATTCCGGCTTAGATGATAATGTTTATAACTATGTCTTTTCATTTGAACAGTCTGAAGTATTCGCACAGAAAATCTTTGACTTCATTAAATATGCTCTGCCATATTATGTGGAAGAGGGAAAAAATGAACTGGTTGTCGCTATCGGCTGCACTGGCGGCCGTCATCGCAGTGTCGCTTTTACCAGGCATCTGGAAAATCTGTTAAAAGATTTAAAGCATCGCATCATTACCTATCATAGGGACATCAATAAAGAGTTTTAAGATGAAAAATATAGAAGTTTTATCACCGGTCGGTTCACCTGAGTCACTGATTGCGGCCGTCAGATCTGGAGCTGATGCTATCTATCTGGGAGCTAAAAGTTTTTCAGCCCGAAGAAATGCGGCCAATTTTGATGAAGATGAACTTTTAAATACGGTTAGCTATTGTCACAAACGTAATGTCAAGGTTTATGTGACTGTCAATATAATGATTAAGGAAAAAGAAGTAACCGAGGTTATTGAACTTTTAAAACACCTTAATGAGGCTGGTGTTGATGCGATTATCGTTCAGGATCTGGCAGTTGCCAGCCTGGCCAGAGAGTTTTTCCCTGATTTGCCATTGCATGGCTCTACTCAGATGAGTGTTCAAAACCCTTATGCCTTACCCGTTTTAAAAAGGCTGGGTATCAGAAGAGTGGTGGTGGCCCGAGAAATGAACAGGCAGCAGCTGCAGCGTTTCTGCCTGAAAGCGAAGGAATATGATATTGAAGTAGAGCACTTTGTCCATGGTGCTTTGTGCATGTCGGTTTCTGGTCAGTGTCTGTTAAGCGCCATGATTGGTTCTCGCAGCGGAAACAGAGGCTTGTGTGCCCAAAGCTGTCGTCTGCCCTTT
Organism: Erysipelotrichaceae bacterium; assembly: GCA_029974225.1. Classification (GTDB taxonomy): domain Bacteria; phylum Bacillota_I; class Bacilli_A; order Erysipelotrichales; family Erysipelotrichaceae; genus UBA1783. Next base: position 14,366 of record JARKSP010000002.1, on the reverse strand, counting down.
GAGGTTGAAAATGGAACGGGCTATGATCTGTCCCTGAAAGATTCTTCTCTTTTTAAATATGTCAGGGAACTAAAAGAAATAGGTGTATCTTCTTTAAAGATTGAAGGCAGAATGAAAAGACCGGAATACATCGCGATAGCCACCAAATGCTGCCGGGAGGCAGTGGATAATAATCATGTGGCTGAAGACCTGGAAAGACAATTAAAAGATATCTTTTCCCGAAGCGGTTTTACAGATGGATATTATAAAAATGAACTGACCAGAGAGATGTTTGGTATCAGAACCAGGGAAGATGTTTTAGCCTCTAAAGAAGTCGTCAATGAAATTCACGAAATTTATCGCAATGAACGGCAGTGGATTCCATTATCTTTCTCTTTTAAAGCCCGAGAAAATCAGGCAATGTCGCTGACAGTAACAGATAACGATAAAGAAGTTACGGTAACTGGTCCAACACCTTTGATTGCGGCCAGCAAGCTTACTGACGAACAAACAATTAAAACTTCACTTTCCAGACTCGGGGGCACCTGTTACTATCTGGACAATATCAGCTTCGATATTGATGAACATCTTTTTATCAGAAACAGTACAATAAACAGTTTGCGAAGAGCGGCGATTGATAAGCTGGATGCTTTAAAGGAAAGAAACAGCTATCGTCAAAAAGAAGTCACTTATGACCTGAAAGATAAAAAACACAGTTTAAAAGATATCTATCTTCGGCTGACCTGTAAAGAGCAGCTTCCGGAAAATCTGGATAAGATCAGGGGTGTGATAATACCTATTGACAGTGAAATAACTGAACCTGCGGAGAAACTGATTGTTGAGATTCCCAGATGGATTAATAATACTGACTATATCCTTGAAAGATTAAAGTATTTTAAAGACCGAAAAGTTAAAAAGACTTATTGCAACAATCTGGCGGCTGTTGAATTAGCCAATGAGTCAGGTTTTGAAATAATGGGTGGCAACTTTTTGAATGTTGCCAACAGTCTGGCCTGCAAAGTGCTGGAAAAAGAAAAGATTCAGGACATAACAATTTCCGCCGAGCTTGATTTAAACGAGATAAGGTCGATAAAAACCCCGCTGAATAAGGGAATTATTGCCTATGGTAAACTGCCGCTGATGCTTTTGGTCAACTGTCCCCTGAAAAATGGTCGTGATTGCGGCAGCTGTGATCAGAAGGGTCATATCACTGACCGAATGGGATACAGATTTCCTATCAGATGTCATCTGAAAATATCAGAACTTCTGAATCATACGCCGATCTTTCTGGCGGATAGAATGACTGATTTACAGGGCCTGGATTATCTGATTCTGTATTTCACTGATGAAACAAAAGCGGAAGTAGAGGCAGTGATAACAGCCTATGAAAAGCAAGAGAATATCTTAAACCAGTATACCAGAGGGCTTTATTACCGCTCGGTATTATAAGGAAAGTATTTAAAAAGGAGAATATAATGATTAAGGCAGTAATATTTGACTATGATGGCACTTTGGCTGATCGCACAAAAGCCACCTGCAGTGCTTTCAGAATATATCTTCAAAACTATGTGCTAGAGGAGAAGACTGATTCTGTCTATCTTGAATCGCTGGTGCAGGATCTGGTCCTGTGGGATGAATTTGGCAGCGGCAACAAAAGACAGATGGTTGAAAGATTTAACCGGAAATATGGCTACAGTATTGATTATGAGCACTTTTTTAACTGGTGGATTAAAAATCTGGGCACCTACGAGCCTTTGTTTGAAAACACCTTAAAAACCCTGGAATATTTAAAAACCAGGTATAAACTGGGAATTATAACCAATGGCACCAGTATCGGGCAGAATACTAAAATCGACAGCACCAATATTCGTCATTATTTTGACTGTATTATTGTTTCTGATGATTTCGGCAAAGCAAAGCCTGAGGCGGCAATCTTCAATGAGGCTTTAAAACAGCTTGCTGTTTTGCCACAGCAGGCTGTTTATGTTGGTGACTCCTACAGCAATGATATAATAGGAGCCTATAATGCGGGAATCACTCCTGTCTGGATCTGGTGCGAAGATGGAAGATACAACTTTGATGGCGTTAAAAGAATTTATCGGATTGAAGATTTAATTGAGATATTATAGACAGTTAAAAGAACCTCTTTTATGATAGAATTGTAATAGAGGTTTTTATGTATAAGATTATTGCCTGTGATTTGGATGAAACATTACTTGACTATAATAAGAAACTTTCGTCAGAAGATGAGAAAAGTATCAGATCTTTAGATGAGAAAGTAAAGTTTGTTATGGCCAGCGGTAAAGCCTATAAGGATTTGATTCAGTATCTCAAACAGACAGGTTTGCATGGCAAAAAAGGGCAATATGCCATCGCTGCCAATGGAGCGATGATTGTCAGCTGTGAAAATGATGAAATTATCAATGTTTCGGCTTTACCGTTTGAAACAGTGGAAAGATTATTTAAAATTGGAACCAGATATGATGTAACAATTCATATTTTTACGCTTGACAATATTTATACCTACAATCTGACCCAGGAGGAAATTGACTATCTAAGCGGGTCAGTTGCTTTCACCGTTTTTGAAGAACCGGATATTCAGTTTTTAAGAAATGAAAAGATTATCAAAATCGGCTTTTCCAGAACGGATATGCCACTTTTAAAGTCGATTGAGAAAAATGAGATTGCCGGTTTTGATGATATCGAACCTTTATATTCTGCCGGTCGATATCTGGAGTTTAATTTAAGGGGAATTGACAAAGGTTATGGCTTAAAAGTACTTTCAGAAAAGCTGAAAATCAAAAAAGAGTGTATTGCCTGTATCATTGATAATTATAATGATCTGCCAATGAAACCATATGCCGCTCTTTTTATCGGTGTCGGAAATACTGTGGAGGAAGTAAAGCCGTACTGTGATTATGTCTGTCAAAGATCCTGTGCCGAGAGTGCGGTGAGCGAAGCACTGGAATATATCAGGGAGAGGGGATTATGTATTTAGGAGTTGACTATTATCCGGAACAGTGGGGCTTAGAGCTGATTGATGAAGATTTAAGCAATATTAAAGAGCTGGGATGTAATATTATCAGAATTGCTGATTTTGTCTGGGATATGTTTGAACCGTTAGAAGATCAGTATGACTTCAGTTTTTTTGATCAGGTAATTGAAAAATGTCGACAGTATGACTTAAAAGTAATGATGTGTGTGCCGACAGCGACTATGCCCAGATGGCTTAATCTGAAGTATCCGGAAGTTATGTCCAATGACCAGTATGGTCATCGTCAGCCTTTCGGCGGTCGAAGAGGGTACTGCTATAACAGTGATAGATATATCCAGAAAGCCTTGGCTTTAACAGAAGCCCTGGCAAAGCACTATAAGAATGAAAAACAGATAGTTGCCTGGCAGCTGGACAATGAAATTGGCCATGAAGGTAGTGATATGTGCTTCTGTAAAAACTGTCAGAAAAAATTCATCAGTTATCTGAAAGAAAAATATGACGATATTGAACAGCTCAATAAGCGATGGGGAACAGCTTTCTGGAGCGGATCCTATGTTAAATTTGAGGATATGCAGCTTCCTAAAAAAGCTCATACTGCTCAAAATCCTTCCCTGCATATTGAATGGGAAAGATTCAGAAGCATCAGTATCAGCAATTTTCTAATATCGATGTATCAGGTATTAAAAAATATAATTCCTGAAGCCCTGGTTTTGCATAATTTAGAGGGTGGAACTCTGGATAAACACTTTGACCCCTTTGATCTGGCCCGAAAACTGGATGACATTGCCTATAATAACTATCCGGTCTGGGGTGGACTGGTAGAACCTTTAAAACCATATGAGGTAGCTTTAGCCTTAGATATGGCCAGAGGGTTCAGACAGGATAGATTCTGGATTACCGAACAGATAATGGGAGCCCAGGGTCATGATATTATCGGCTGTGCTGTTAAGCCTAATCAGGGTGCTACCTGGGCCATTCAGGCTTTTGGTCATGGCTGTAAGGCAATGCTGATTTTCCGCTACCGTGGCTTTAATAAAGGGGCTGAACAGTATTGTTTCGGTATTCTGGATAGCGACAATAGAAAGAAAAGAAAATATTACGAGGTTTTAAACCTGTTTAAATATCTCAAGGAAAATAAGGAAGTTTTTAACATTAAGGTTAAAGCGAAAGCAGCTGTGGTATTTGATTATGACAGTGCCAGCTGTTTTAAAAGCCAGAGACAGTCTGATAGTTTCAACTATGTAAATGAAATGACTAAACTATATAAACAGTTATGGATGAGAGATATTCCTGTTGATATAATTGTTGAAAGTGATGATTTAAGTCAGTATGAGCTGGTCATCCTGCCTTATATGATTATGATGAAGGAAAGTTTTGTTGAGAAACTGAAAGAATATGTCAGAAGCGGCGGTCAGCTAGTTCTGACAGCCAGAAGCAGCTGGAAGGACCAGGATAATAATTTCGTTTTAAATCAGGATCTGCCACTTTATCTGACCGATTTAAGCGGAATAATAGTTGATCAGCAGGAGAGTCTGCTGGCTGATACCTGCCGGGAGTGTATTGATTTAGATAATAGATTGTACAAAGGCTATGTTTTTAAGGAGATGCTGCTTAAAGTTTCAGCTGAAGAACTGGTTAAATGGCATAACTGTCCTTTTGGTAATTATAGTGCGGTCACTGTTAATTACTTCGGTCAGGGGAAATGTTATTATCTGGCCAGCAGTTTTGAAGAAGAACTGATGGAAAAGCTGTTTGATGAGATAACCGGACAGAAGATTGTCAAAGGTGAGAATCAGGAGAATATTGACCTGGGCAACAATATTACCTTGTTTATTGATTATGAGAACTTTAAATGGGAGTTAAATGATGCCGCAGATAAGACTGGAAAAAGTTGATAAAAGATACTTCCGGCAGATAAAGAGATATCGCGATGAAATGCTGAAATCAGAAAGCAGTTTCGATGGTTGTAGTAACCTGGACTATTATGATAATATCAGTAGGTGGATTGATCATTGTCATAAGATGGAAAGCATTGAAAATCGGCAAAGCGGTTTAGTTAATTCCGATCAGTTGCTTCTGGTGACTGAAACCGAAGAAGTAATCGGAATGGTCAATATCCGAAGAAAACTGAATCCGCTGCTGCTAATGGTTGGCGGACATATCGGTTACAGCATTTTACCAACCTATCGAAACCAGGGCTATGGTAAAAAACTGCTGTCTCTGGCTTTAGACTATTGTCAGAGCATCGGTATCAGAGAGATCAGTGTCAGCTGCTTCAGCGATAATATCGCCAGCAGGAAAATAATTTTAGCCAACAAGGGAGAATATGACTCAACAATGGAAATAGGAAACAGAAAAGTAGAAAGGTACTGGATAGCTATGGAAGAAAAAATTAAAGTAATTATGGATTGTGATACGGGTAGCGATGATGCCATTGCCATCATGATGGCCATCTTATCAGAAAAAATAGAGCTGCTGGGCATCTGTACGGTAGCGGGAAACAAAGCCTTGAACTATACCACCGAAAACACTCTGGCTGTGGTTGAAGCCTTAAAGAGTGATGTCAAAGTCTTTGCCGGTTGTGGTTCAAGTATGGTTACCCGACTGCTGCCGACCAGAAGAGGAAGCTATGGTGGATTTACCGGTGTTAAAGAGGATGGTGATAAAGAACCGGAAATAACCTATCATCATGACCACCTGCCGCTGCCGACACCAGTCAGAAAAGCGGAAAAGAAGAATGCTGTCCTGTGGCTGGTGGAAACACTGCTGGAAGCTAAGGAAAAAATCACGATGGTCATTACCGGACCAATGACCAATATGGCGATGGCTTTAAGAATCGAACCTAAAATTGCCGAAAATATCAAAGAAATTATCTTTATGGGTGGCGGCTTCAAGGTGTTTAATGCGACCAGATGTTCTGAATTTAATATCTGGGCTGATCCTGAAGCGGCACAGATTGTTTTAACCAGCGGTATTAAATGTACAATGGTACCGTTAGATGCAACCCACAAAGCCAACTTTGATTATGCAGACTGCCAAAGACTAAGAGCGATGAATAATATTGTCACTGACGCCGTGGCATTGATGATAGAGCAGAGAATTGAAGCTTACGATGCCTATCAGCCCCAGGAAATTCTGGGAACTGCCCCAATTCATGATGCCCTGGTTGTCGGCTATCTGCTGGAGCCGAAAGTATTGGAAGAAATAAGTTTAATGCGTGTAGATGTGGACTTTTCAGGCGGTATGGCTGATGGTCAGACAATCTGTGATACCAGAGCCTACCCGGATGATGAAAGGAACTGCTATGTCGCGCTGGGAGCCAATAACGAGCTGTTCCACCAACTGGTATTTTCACTTTTGGAGAAGGTTAATTGATATGAACTATAAAAGAGTTTTAACTATTCAGGATATTTCCTGCGTCGGTCAGTGTTCTTTAACGGTAGCCCTGCCGGTGCTGTCAAGCTGTGGGGTAGAGACAGCAATCCTGCCTTCAGCTGTTCTGTCAACCCATACCGGAGGTTTTGAAGGTTATACTTTCAGAGATCTGACTGATGATATGCTGCCGATAGCAGAGCACTGGCAAAAAGAAAATCTTTCCTTTGATACGGTTTACAGCGGTTATCTGGGCAGCGTTAGACAGATTGACCATGTTCTGGACATTACCAGAAGACTGCTGAAAAAAGGCGGCTACAGTATCGTCGATCCGGCTATGGCTGATAACGGAAAGCTTTACTATGGCTTTACTATGGCTTTTGTTGAGGAAATGAAGAAACTGGTGCTGTCTAGCGATATCTGTCTGCCGAATATTACGGAAGCCTGTTTTCTGACCGCTACTGAATATAGAGAGAATTATGATGAACAGTATACTGATTCTTTGCTACAGAAATTAGCTAAAGGCGGTGCTAAAACGATTGTCTTAACCGGGGTCAGTTATGATGAGGCGACCACCGGGGTTCTGATTTTAGAAAAGGGAGTAAAATCATACTATCGTCATAGGAAGATTGACCGAAAGTATCATGGTACCGGCGATATCTACTCTTCAGCTTTTACCGGTGCCTTAAACAGAGGAAAATCAGTTTACGAAAGTGCTAAGATTGCCGCTGACTTTGTGGTCAGATGTATTGAAAATACCATTGCTGATGACAGTCACTGGTATGGCGTTAAATTTGAACCGCTTCTGTATCAGCTGGGACAGGAAGTCTTAGGCTAGAACATTATTGTAAAAAGAGTAGTAAGAGATAAAAAAACAGATAAGATTAAACTCATCTGTCATTACAATTAGCGGCAACTATCCCAAATCATTTCCACAACTGTCGGATGAGGATGGATAGTTTTTTTAATCTGAGCAAGAGTCAATCGGTTTTCTATCGCCAGTGCCAGTTCACCGACAATGTTGGTAGCATCATTGCAGAACAGCTGGGCACCGATCAGGATGTCACCATCGGCATCAAACAGCAGTTTGATATAGCCGTTTTCTCCGTCTTCAATCAGATGCTTACCGTTTGAACCAGTCAGAATTTTTCGGCTGTAGCTGTTAAGACCTCTTTTTTTAGCTTCTGCTTCCGTAAATCCGACACTGGCAATTTCGGTATTGGTGTAAATACAGTTAGGGATAGTATCTTCACTGATGGTTTTCTTTTGCCTTAGGATAACATCGACAGCATTTTCTCCCTGTCCGATAGCGACATGAGCCAGCTGAATATTACCGCTTCTGACATCACCAACAGCATAGATGTTTTCGACACTGGTCTGGTAGTTGTCATCAGTTACAATGCCCCTGTCGGTTTCGATAGCGAGATCATCAAAGAGGCTGCCGATATTGGCTTTTCTGCCGGTGGCAACAATGACTTCCTGAGCCGACAATGTTATTGCACTGTTGTTTTTATCCAGGTAGGTAACTGACTTTTGACCATCAGCGGCTGCTATTTCTGTTACTGTCGCTCTGGTTATGATTTGACAGTTCTGTTTTTTCAGTGCCAGAGTCAGCTTTTGCGAGATTTCTCTGTCCATATTAAAGACAATCTGATCAGCCATTTCAATTATGGTCACCTGCTTGTTTAAATTCAATAAAACTGTTGCCAGCTCCACTCCGATAACCCCGCCGCCTATAATGATATAGCTGTCTTTTAAAGCGCTGTCGGCTTCCAGTATCTCATCAGAAGTTATAGCCATCGCTATCCCTTTGACAGGGGCTTTGGCAACGATAGAGCCGGTGGCTATCAGGATGTTTTCAGCCTGATAAATGTCACTGTCAGTTCTGATGGTTTTATCCTTATAGATTTTAGCCTGTTTATTTACGATGGTTATTTTTTCTTTCTGCATCATTTTTTCAATAGCTGTTCTTAAAGATTCAACTACTTCATTTTTTCTTGCCAGAATCCTTGCATAGTCGTAACCATAGTCTTCAACAGTGATGCCATGTTTAAAACTTGAAGAAAGATTTCGGTATAACTGACTGGAGTGGATTAAACATTTGGTTGGAATGCAGCCGCGATTTAAACAGGTGCCTCCGATTTTATCCTTTTCAAAAATAATGACCTTCAAACCGCTTCTGGCAGCTTTTAAAGCGGCACTGTAACCGGCTGGTCCAGCTCCGATTATTGCTAAATCATAAATCATAGATATTCCTCCTGCAGTAATAAATTTATAATATCCTGATATTCTGTCCTTTCACTGTAAGAATACAGGTTTTTATCCAGTTGTTTATTTAACAGGATTGCCTGCATTTCTTCTGGCAGAGAGCTGTCCAGACAATCAGAGGCAATTTCCAGTTCACTGATGCGGTTATCTTTAAGGCTATAGGATATTTTAACTACTCCCCAAACAAAGCGGCAGGATTTGTGAAAAGAGCAGCTGCTGTTTTTACCATAGATAAACTCTGCCTTTTGATATTGCTGAGTCAGCTGCTTTATTCTATCAGCATCAATTACGATTGTTTCAACCGACAGCTGATAGTAATCCTCAAAGCTTTCTAATAGAGCTTTTTTAAGTTCTTCAACAGTCAGTTTCTCATTTACTTCCTTTAAGTTGATGACTCTTGATTTTACTGAGCTGACATGCTTGCCGGAAAGCTTTTCTTTGCTAACAGTGAGATATTTTGCCAGCTTGTTTTTATCTACATCAACCATTAGAGTACCATGATGCAGACAGTTTCTTTTATTCAGATAGGCATGACCGGAAAATTTCTGTTTTCTGATAACCAGGTCATTGCGACCGCTTATTTCCGCAGTAATGTCCAGACGCTTTAAAGCGTTAATGATAATCTGATTGTTACTTTCTTTAGAGTAGTGCTTTTTGTCAGTGATGAAAGAGAAGTTTAAATTACCCAGATCATGATAGACAGCTCCACCGCCGGTTTTCCTTCGGACCGGTTTTCCCTCATCGGATTTCATCAGATCTAAGTTGCACTCATCATAGATGTTCTGATTTTTGCCGATGACAACACAGTTTCTGTTCTGCCATAAAAACAGAAGAGCACTATTAACAGGAAGAGCATCAGTGAGATACTCTTCCATCGCTAGATTTTCATAAGGATTCAAACAATCTGTCTCCAGATAATATATGCTACTGATCATTTTCAAACTGATAGGTTAAAATCGGATTTCTGGCAGCTTCGGTTTCATTTGGCCTGGTGATATAGCAACTTAATGGAGCATTGTGTAGCTTTTCTGGATCCTTTAAGGCTGTTTTAAACAGCTCTATAAAGATATCTGCTGCCTGATCCAGGGTTTCCCGGCTTTCGGTTTCCGTTGGCTCCAGCATCAATGCTTCCGGAACTATCAGCGGGAAATACATTGTCGGCGGATGAATACCATAATCCAGACAACCCTTAGCGATATCCATGGCACTGATGCCATGTTCGCGCTTCATCCTTCCCAATGATAAGACAAACTCATGCATACAGATGGTATCGTAGGCGACATCATAATAGTCTTTAAGTCTGTTCATCAGATAATTGGCATTTAAGACCGCATTGCCGCTGGCTTCAGGAATACCTTCTTTCCCCAGTGATTTGATATAGGTTAAAGCCTTTACCACTACTAAGAAATTGCCATAGAAGCTTCTAACCTGACCCATGGTTTTTTCGGGCTGATAGAAGTAGTAGCCACCACTGTTTTTAGCAACTTCCAGAGCTGGCAGAAAGTCTTTTAAAATGTTTTTGCAGCCTACCGGTCCTGAACCCGGACCGCCTCCGCCATGCGGAGTACTGAAGGTTTTATGCAGGTTTAAATGGATACAGTCAAAGCCCATATCTCCCGGCCTGACTCGCCCCATAACGGCATTCAGATTAGCACCGTCATAGTAGCACAGGCCACCGGCATCATGGACAATTCTGGTTATTTCCAGAATATTGGGGTCAAACAGACCCAGGGTATTAGGGTTAGTCAGCATCAGTCCGGCTGTATCTTCACCAACGGCAGCTTTCAGTTTTTCAATATCGACTCCGCCATTTTCATTGGAAGGAATATTGATGACCTTAAAGCCGACCATTGTGGCGCTGGCCGGATTAGTGCCATGTGCAGAATCAGGAACGATAATGTTGACACGTTTATGATCATTTCTATCCTGATGATATTTTTTAATCAGGATTAAACCGGCATATTCACCATGAGCTCCAGCTGCCGGCTGAAAACTCATATCATCCATTCCGGTAATTTCACATAGCAGCTCTTTAGCCTGATAGAGTACTTCCAGACAGCCCTGAATCGTTTCAGCAGGCTGAAGAGGATGAATATTGGTAAAGTTTTTGTCCCCAGCCACAGTTTCGTTAAGTGAAGGATTGTACTTCATCGTGCAGCTTCCCAACGGATAGAAGCCATCGTTAACACCATGAGCCTGTTTGGCCAGGGCGGTGTAGTGACGAGATAAATCCACTTCGCTGACTTCCGGAAGTCGCAGTTTCTCTTTTCTTAGCAGTTCATCATTAAAGCTATATTCTTCGGTATCACAAGGTGGTATTAAATCTAATTTACGACCTTTACTGCTGATTTCAAATAAAAGTTTCATAGTTACAAGACCTCCTTGATAATTTCTACCAGGTTATCGATTTCCTTTTTAGTGTTGACTTCGGTAGCACACCACAGGATATCCTTTCCCAGCGGCAGTCCTGCCAGAATGCCTTTTTCCGCTAATCCGGCTACCAGTTTTTCATTGTCGATTGGACAGCTCATCAGAAATTCATTAAAGAATTCTTTAGTGCTTTTCAGTTCGAAACCGGTAATTTCCATCAGCTTTCTGGCCAGATAGTGAGCATTGCTGGCACTGTTTTTTGCGACCTGTCTTAAACCGTCAGGTCCTAAAGCGGCACAGTATACAGAAGCTCTCATGGCACAGAGGGCCTGATTAGAGCAGATGTTGCTGGAAGCTTTTTCTCTTCTGATGTGCTGCTCACGAGCCTGCAGGGTTAAAACAAAGCAACGCTGGTTATTGGTATCGACAGTCTGACCGACAATTCTGCCCGGCAGTTTGCGCATCAGTTCTTTTTTACAGGTCATAATGCCCAGATAGGGACCCCCGAAAGCCAGCGGCATTCCTAAAGGCTGTCCTTCCGCAGTGCAGATATCAGCATCCAGCTCTTTAGCATTCTTCAAAAGAGCCAGGGCGATGGGGTTAGTATGCATAATCACTTTACCGCCATGGCTGTGAGTCAGTTCGCTGATGGCTTTGACATCCTCAATTAGGCCATAGAAATTAGGCGATTGAACGATTACACCGGCAATCGTGTCATTAAGCTTTTCTTTTAAATCATTAAAATCAACAGCGTAGTCAATAGCCTTGACAGTAATAACTTTGACATCTCTGCTTTCACAGTAGGTTTTAAGAACCTGTAAGAGCTGAGGGTTGACCGTTTCAGCAACCAGGATATCACTTTTTCTTCTTTCCTGCAGCATCAAAGCCGCTTCAGCGGCTGCAACAGCGCCATCATAAACGGAAGCATTGGAAACATCCAGTCCGCTAAGCTGGCACATCTGGGTCTGATATTCAAAAATAGACTGCAGAATGCCCTGAGAGATCTCAGGCTGATAAGGAGTGTAAGCAGTCAAAAATTCTTCTTTACTGACAACAGCATTGACGATTGAAGGAATATAATGATTATAAGCTCCGCCTCCCCGAAAGATATGTTTAAAAACAGTATTTTTTGAGCTGATTTCACTCATCTCATGATAAACTTCTAATTCTGATTGACCCTGGGGAATATTCAGGCTTTCCAGTCTGACACTAGCAGGAACATCGACAAACAGATCATCAAGGGTTTCCAGTTTTAATTCCCTGAGCATCTGCTGCTGTTGTTTTCGGGTATTTACAACATAAGATGCCATATTAATTACCCTTGGCTCTCACAAAACTGCTGATAGCTTTCCGCATCCAGAAATTCTTCCGTATCGCTGACATCTTCAACCTTTATCAGCCAGTTTCTATAAGGGTCTTCATTGAGTAAGGCCGGATTATCCAGCAGATCTTCATTTACTGCACAGATTACACCGCTAACAGGAGAATATAAATCGCTAACGGCCTTAACTGATTCAACATCACCAAATGGTTCCTGCACAAAAACTTCATCATCAACTTCTGGCAGATTAACAAACACGATATCGCCTAAGGCATCCTGAGCATAGTCAGAAATACCGACAACATAGATATCGCCTTCTTTTTTAACCCATTCATGAGTTTCTGTATACATTAATTTTTTTGGATAATTAAACATTTTCTTACCTCCTAGCTATGTTTATTTATTTCTTGAATAGAATGGTAATCCTATTATTTCCGCTTTCAGTTTTCGGCCTCTGACATCAACTTCCACAAGGGTGCCTGGTTCACTGTGCTCTTTATCAACCAGAGCCATAGCCAGAGCCTTCTGCAGATAAGGCAGGTGAGTGCCGCTGGTGGTATGACCGATGAGCTGGCCGTCCAGATAGATTTCCTGATTTTCTCGCATAATTCCCCGATCAAGCATACTTAATCCGACTCGTCTGATTTGGGGTTCACCTTTTTCCACTAGCGCTTTTTTACCGATGAAATCTTCTTTTTTCATTTTGACCGCAAAAGACAGGCCAGCTTCCAGAGGTGTTATTTCTTCATTCATCTCATGACCGTACAGCGGCATTGATGCTTCCAGCCTTAAGGTGTCACGAGCACCCAGACCACAGGGAATCAGATTGAAATCAGCACCTGTCTGTCGTAGCAGCTGCCATAATTTCGGAGCATTTTCACTGGCGGTATAGATCTCATAGCCCTGTTCGCCGGTATAGCCGGTATAGGAAATCATGCATTTCATATCAGCAATATATACTTCTTCTTGGGCTGAGTAGTTTTTCTGCGGGATACTTTCTATTGGCAGCAGTTTTAAGAGTACTTCAATTGCTTTGGGACCCTGTAATGCCAGAATGGCGACGGAATCAGAAATGTCTTCGATAACGGTTCCGGCCAGAATGTTGTCCTTCATATGCCGATAGTCTTTTTCTCTGTTAGCGGCATTGACTACCAGAAAGTAGTAGTCACTGGCAAACTTGTAGACAATCAGATCATCGATACAGCCGCCATTCTCATTACACATTACGGTGTAGCGGACTCTGCAGACTTCCATACTGGTGAAGTCGTTGGTCATGATATAGTTCAGACTCTCTAAGGCACTGGCGCCTTTAAAGGTAATTACGCCCATATGCGAGACATCAAATAAACCACAGTCGTTTCGTACAGCCAGATGTTCCTTGATTACGCCGGTTGGATACTGTACCGGAAGCAGATATCCTGCAAATGGTACAATCTTACCATTTTCCTGAACATGAACATCATATAAGGGTGTTTTCAGTTCCATATTATCTAACTCCTATCTTCTTAAAAAACAAAGAGAGCCAGCGAAAAAACGCTGCCTCTGTCATAGACCTGAAAGATTCTCCTATCCTTAGGATTGCTTCTTGGGTGCTTTTAGCTCTCCAGAGTTTGTCCAAAACCAGTCCTTTTGCCTGAGAGTTCTTGCTTCACCTTCGGCCTTACATTTAAGTAATCTCTCCTGGTTTCTTCATCCATTTATCTGTTTCTTAATGTAATTTCAGTTTAGCACAAAAAGGCAGATAATGATAGATTTAAAAAGACATTCATTTATCCGAAAACAGAAAAAGGATTACTTGTGCTAATATATAGGTGGAGAGTATATATGAGTGATTTTTTAAAAGCTAAAGCCTTGTTGACTGATGATGTCAAACTGGTGCTGGTTAAGGAAGAAAAGATAATTATCAGTCGGAAGCCGGGGATTGCTTTTTTACTTGAATTAGCTGAAGCAGACAGCTATCAGGGCTATAGTGCCGCTGACAGGATTGTCGGTAATATATTGCTTATCGCACATCCATGCACAAAATGTAGAGAACCAGGTTCTATAGTTATTGCGAGTTCT
>JARKSP010000093.1 GCA_029974225.1 Erysipelotrichaceae bacterium | reverse complement strand
AACCAACTGCTACAGATGAAGAGGGGCTGGAAATAAAAACAGCCGAGCATTATTATGATCGTTTTAATAATCCTGTTAATCTTTCCTACATAGGCCCGATAATCAAGGGAATCGATGTGGGAAAACTGCGATATAAGGATTTAAATATCGATTATCCGACAGTTGATCTATGCTCTGTTTCAGTGAAACAGAAAGACTATGATTTAGGCGGATACCGGATACGTTATTTTCGTCCTGAACATCTTGATAAGCCGGCACCTGTTGTCTTCTTTATTCATGGCGGAGCTTACTGTTGCGGCACAATTGACAGATATAATTTAATTAATAGGCGTCTGGCTGAACTTATTGACGGTGTCGTTATTCATATTGATTATACTTTATCACCAGAAACCGGTTTCCCAACCGCTTTAAGACAGTCTTATCATGCCATCGAATATGTTGCTAAAAATGCCGATAGGTTTATGATTGATCCTGATAAAATAGCTATTATGGGTGATTCAGCAGGAGCCCACTGCTGTGCTGCTTTAGCTCTTGAAGATAGAAAAAAAAGATATATCAAGATGATCATCATGTATTATCCTGTTTTGGATATGTCTGATTATTCTTATTCTAAATTCGATATCAGTTACTTCGGCAAAAATTTTTCGCCAATGCTTGAAGCACGTATCAGAAGTTTAACAGACATTTCATATATAAAGAAACTCTTCCTTCAGAATAATGAGGATCCAAAAGATGAACTGATTTCACCTTTGCTGGCGGAAAATCTATCCGCTTATCCCTATACCTTGATGTTCTGTGCCGAATATGATTTTTTGACTATCCAATGCGAAGAGTTTGTTGAGAAACTTGCACATAGCGGTGTAAATGTTGATTATTACAAATTCCTCGGAACTTTTCATGGCTTTCTGGATCGTATTGGTTATTTTGAAGCCAGTGACCGAAGTTTAAATATCGTTAAAGAAAGCTTGAAAAAATATTTTTCATATTAAAAGAGCCTGGATTTATTTCAGACTCTTGTTTAATCATTGAATACATATTGATATTAAAGGCCTTTGCTTCCTGTTTATAAGTGAAACTCTAATCAGCCGGTCCAAACAGGTTGAACGGAAAAACAATGAATATGCCTTTGGATATAATATCGGACTGTTTAAAAGCTCCATATACTCGTGAATCAGCTGAGCGTAGTCTGTTATCACCCATACAGAAATATTCATCATCTCCTAAGGTAATGGTAAAATCAGCAGTAAACAGACCTGATGAGGTACTGTTTTTTATTGATTTGACATATTCTTCATCTAAAAAAGGCTGATCGATTGGTGTTCCGTTGACATATAAGGTGTCATTGGTGAATGTAATAGTTTCATTCGGTAATCCGATTACTCTCTTTACCAGATTTTCATCTCTTGATTCCAGATAGACAACCACAATATCAAATCTTTCAATACCAGAGACTCTTCTAGAGAAGATGTTAGAAAAACCATATGATTTATCCTGCAAAGTAGGATACATGCTTGAGCCATTGACTACAATTGGCATGAAAAAGAAATTGACCACCACCAAAGAGACTACTACTGTGACAAAAACTGTTACTATTGATTCAATAATATCATCCAGATAGATTAAAACAGCCAGAAACAATGTAGCAAAGAAATCTAAAACTCTTAATTTTATCTTTTCAACCATATCTTATATCCTTTACAAAGAAAGGCTGATTGAACAGCCTTTACTCTTATCTGCGTTTTTCTTCGATTCTGCTAGCTTTACCTGAGCGTCCACGTAAGTAGAATAATTTAGCTCTTCTAACTTTACCAAAACGAACAACCTCAATCTTATCAATGATTGGTGAATTAACTGGGAAAGTTCTTTCTACACCAATTCCACTAGACATTTTTCTTACGGTAAAGGTTCTAGCAATACCTTTGCCACTCATGGCAATGACAACGCCTTCAAACACCTGAATACGTGTTTTGTTACCTTCCTTAATGGTAACATGCACTTTCACTGTACAGCCTGGTTCAAAGTAAGGAACTTCCTTAATCTGAGCTTTAGTAATCTTGTCAACTAAACTTAAATCCATAAACTATCTCCTTTTCACACATTTTTTCAATAGTTCATGAATCTACCATCAGCGGAACTATCTAGCATACGCTCAATAATATTACCATATCGAAAAAGATATTTCAACCGCTAAATTATTTAAATATTCTCTTTTCCAGTTTGAACAGCAGCGGATATACAGCTACTAAAATGAAGCAGACCAAAGCATATCTTATAGTTCTCAAAATAAAATATCCCAGGGTGAATTCAGCAAAAATCGGACTTAAAACTGCTCTTAACAGGGCATTTATCCCTAAATACAAACCAGCTCCAATCACAGCTCTGATAACAGATATATATAGTTTATCGCTATTTTCAAAATTGACATACTTCTCTTCAAAATACAGACCTGCTATCAATCCGGTCAGCAATCCATAACCGTTATAGAAATCATTTGTCTGACAGAAGAAAAATCCTGAAGTGGCAACAGCAGTATAGATAAGAAGAAAGGTGTATTTGCTTTTGAATAAATCAGTGGCCTTAACCGCCAGCAGACAGCAGATAAATCCAACCGCCAGACCCACAACCACATCAGTAGGCCAATGTGCGCCCAGATATATTCTGGAAAAGGCCACCAGAAAGGGAACCAGTATTCCAAAGACCTGCAGAATCCTGCTTTCTTTAAACATTACCGCTACTGCTGAAAACAGGGATGCGCTGCTGCTGGAGTGACCGCTAGGAAATGAATAGCCATCGACATCTCTTAACAGTTCAATCCTGTCAGAACACTGGTATGGCCTGAGCCTTTTGAAGATGTTTTTCAGATAAGGTGTCATAACTGCAGCCAGCATAATAGCGACTCCGATTTTTTCACCTTTCCTTTTATCAATACCCCAATATATAAAACCCATCACAGCTACTGCCACCGTCTCTTCTCCTAACATTGAGAAGAAATGATTCAGATAAAGCAGGATTGTCTGTAAGATTGTTCCAAGCCCTAGGGACTGTAGCCAGATAATGAAGTTTTCTTCAAAGGGGAAAAACCAGATTTCAGACATATCACTCACCTCCATATAATTTCCTTAATACTAACACAAAAAAAGAAGTTATTGCTTCTTTTCTTCTTCAATAACCTCTTCTAACAGTTTTTTTTCCTCTTCAGTGAATTCTCTTTCCTCTAACAGGTCTCTTCTATTCAAATATGTTGTTCTTAGACTTTCTTTCAGCCGATAGACTCTGATGTTATCATGGTGACCGCTCAGTAACACTTTTGGCACCTGTAAGCCCTCATATGTTTCCGGTCTGGTATATTGCGGATATTCCAGAAGACCATCTTCAAAGGATTCTTCCACTGTTGCCTCTTCGCTGATGGTATCTTTAACCAGTCTGGTAATGGCATCAGTTATTACCATTGCCGGAAGTTCTCCACCCGTTAAAATGTAATCACCAATGGAAATATGCTGGTCAGCATATTCATAGATTCTGGCATCAAAGCCTTCATAGTGACCGCAGATGATAATAAGTTCTTCCTTTTCCAGCAGTCTGTAAGCCATCTGCTGATCAAATCTGACACCGATTGGTGAAGTGATTACCACATAGGAGTTATCTGTTTTTACACTTTTCAAAGCATCTAAAACCGGCTGACACATCAGAACCATCCCCGGACCTCCGCCATAAGGATAATCATCCACTCTTTTAGTAGGCAGATTGGAAAAACTTCTGAAATCAACAATCTTAATATCCACCAGATTTTTTAATCGGGCTTTTTTGATAATAGAGGTATTGAGAAAGTCATTGAACATTTCTGGAAAAATTGTCAGAATAGTTATTTTCATAACAGTCCCTCAATTATATCGATATCAATACGCTTGTCAGAAACATTAACCTCTTTGATAAATCGGTCGACAAAAGGAATTAAAACCTCTTTATTTTCCATATCAATTCTCAGTATTGTCTGATAACCGTCTTCAACGGCAGAAACGTAACCTATTTTCTGATTATTATAATAGACTGAACAGTTCTCCAGCTCAAAAAAGTAATATACTCCTTCACTTAATGTATGAACATCATCCTTTTTAATAAAAATATCACAGCCTTTATATTTCTCGACCAGATTGATATCCTGCTTATCAAAAAAGGAAATCAGGATAAAACCCTTATGAGTACGATAGCTTTTTACAACTACCGGTTCAAATACCTCTAAATATTTAACATATAGCTGTTGTGACACTTTAAAACGGATATCATCAAAATCACTATGTGATTTAACTTTCAGTTCTCCCTTTATTCCGAAAGTATTGACAATATTTCCAACTCTAACATATTCCATAACCATCTCCAAAAAAGGATGCTGAAACAATGCATCCTAATATGACTCAAACTTAATTGTTACTTTTTTATTTTCAATGCTTGAACAGACTGACATCATCTGTCTGATGCTGGAAGCCATATTGCCGCCTCTGCCTATCAGTCTGGCGATGTCATTGCTGGTAGCGTGGACATATAATACAACCTCATTTTTGTTAAGACTATCCATTTTCTGAACCGAAACTTTTTCTGGTTCGTCAACCATCGGTCTTAAAATGTCCATCAGGGTTTTTTCGTAATCTATCATTCTGACCTACTTTGACTCATGAAACTTCTTCATGATTCCTTCTTTTGATAAGATTGAACGAACGGTATCAGTTGGCTGAGCGCCTTCTTTCAGCCATTGCAATGCTTTTTCTTCATCAATTTTTACTGTTGCCGGTGTTGTCTGAGGGTTGTAGTAACCAAGTGTTTCAATTGGACGACCATCTCTTCTGGTTCTAGCATCCATAGCAACAATCCTATAAGTAGCAGCTTTCTTAGCTCCCATTCTTCTTAAACGTAATTTAACCATAAAAATACCTCTTTTTTCTTTTTCCTTGACTATAATACTACTATCAAAGAAGACTGTCAAGCAAAAGTGCTTGACAGTTTAATTATTCACACCATGATGAACAGTCGGGCTGGATA
>JARKSP010000077.1 GCA_029974225.1 Erysipelotrichaceae bacterium | reverse complement strand
AATCCATTTCATATCTCTAAGCTGAGGGAAAATCAAACGAATACCATTTTCAGGTAAGACTTGACCATTTTGAGTGAAAGCGAGCCAGCATTCTAAGGAATCAAATTCCGCTTTGCTAAAACTTACCATATAGTTATCTGCTGATTCAAACCGGATAATTTTATAGAGAATCTGGATATTATCATTGAACCAGTGATTAAAACGAAAGCCAGTCCAGACATCTTCCTGAATTTCTCCACTTTTAACTCTGGTGGTAGTAAAGGTCTCCCGAGGGATTTTTGCTAATTCAGTATAAGAATAGATTAAAGAATCACCTTGAGGACTGGTGATGATGATAGCGTTTAAAATTGATATGGTCATGAAAGGTAAAAAGAGACAGAATTTTTTCATTGTACCAACTCATAATATATTATAGTTTTATAAATAGTCCAGGAAATCCAGCCACCTATTATTCCAGAAACCATAGACATACCTTCAATAATCAGGATGAAAGGTAGAGGATGATGAAACACGAAAATAGCTACAATTAATGCTCCAGCCATATTGGAAAGAGCACAAAGTAGCATTTGACCCCAGATTCTTTCGGGATAAGGTATAGCCAGATAGACTAAATCTACTAATAACCCGGGGAAAGTATAACTAACCAGACTGAGAAGACCTTGATTTCCTCTTATTCCAATGACCATTATTACCAGTGCTTGCAGAAGTCCATAAACTATACCGGTGCCAAATTTATCTACTATCAATACAGCCAGGACCATCCATAACATATATAATCCACCAGTGAAAGAGCCACCTGGAATCATTAAAGGAGAGGTAATCATTTTAGAAAGAGGTGAAACAAGAGGTTTAATAGCTAAACCTATCCCAGCTAATCCAGCAATAACTATCAGGTCACGAGTGGTAAAAGTGCGGAAAACTTTACTCATCAGATTAATTTTTTCATTTTACCGGTTTGAGGATTGTAAAGAATCAATTCTACTCCTGCTTCAGCTAAAAGTTTTTCAGCCAATTCATCAGGATATTTTTCCGCTACATAAACCGTCTGAATCTCAGCATTGATTATCATCTTAGCACAGATACTACAGGGCTGGTGAGTGCAATAA
>JARKSP010000099.1 GCA_029974225.1 Erysipelotrichaceae bacterium | reverse complement strand
AGAAAACAAAGGGTTTCAGTACAAAGCTGATCCAGACAAGGTTTTCTCTCAGGAAGCAGGAACTGTTCTATCTTCAGCTACAGGAATAGCTAAATCTTTCATTGAAGCTGGAGTATTTAAAAATCCAGTTCATAATGAGATCGGCGATTTTATCTCTGAGCTTTACGAGTATATTTTTAACAAGAAAATTAAAATTGACAAGAGTATAAAACTCCTTCAGGAAGTTTCTGACATTTTTGGAGAATGTGAGGCTAAAAATGAAGGTAACTAATAACTATAATCTTCCTCAACCTTTTTATAAAACTCTAGCTAGCTTTGCTGGTTGGAAACCGAAACAAAGTTCTATAGGTGTAACTACTCTCATTTCTCCTCCACTCCCTAGGATGGTAAAAATGACTAAATGGGATGAGATAGAGGTTGATGCTTCCGATTTCATCCCTATCCTCCTGGGGAATGTAGCACACTTTGTTTCTGAATCTAACACTGGAGAGGAAGCTATAAGTGAGGAATGGCTTAACCTGGAATTAGATGGAATGAAACTCGTAGCTAGACTGGATAGATATGAGTTTAAAAGAAAAGCTATTATAGATTACAAAGTCTCTAAGATAGCTGCCTTCTACGATGGAGTCAAGGAAGAATGGGGTTTGCAGTTAAACATCTACGCTCATCTTCTCAGAAAGAAGGGATACCCTGTAGAGAAGATTGAAATTCATGGGATCTTAAAGGACTGGTCTCCAGGAGCGGGTAGATCCAATCCCTCATATCCTAAAATTGGTTATCAAATATTTCCAGTAATCATCATGGAAGATGAAAAAGTAGCAGAGTATATTAATCAAAGAATATCCCTTCATAAGAGAGCTGAGCAATTAATTCTCTCTGAGGGAATTGAAAGACACTGGAAAGAGTTTCTTTGTACTCCTAAAGAAAGATGGAATTCAGGAGATACCTGGGCTGTAAAGAAAAAAAATAATAAGAGAGCTACTGCATTATTTCAGGATGAGCTTGCTGCTAAGAGATATTTGGAAAAATTAGGAACAAATTATGTTCTTGAAAAAAGAACAGGTATAGACATGAATTGCCTGTATTATTGTAATGTAAGGAGGGTTTGTGAATATGGAAAGAGTGTTTGTAGGTAATGAGAATCCTTGTTTATCAGTTTGTGAGGAAACTCGTTGTGCATTCCCTGGTTATGAGTCTCTCTGTGATGTATTTAGTAAGGCTATAGCTAGGGCTGCTACAGGCAAAGGAAAGGAACGTCACGCCTCACCTGGAGAAAAATTTGAAGATCAGTTTATCTGTAGGGGAACTAGAGAAGAAGGTCACGGAGCACCTCGGTTTCAGGCAATAAAGAAAATTACTGAAGCTAAAAGGTTAGATAAGGATGCTGCCATTAAAGAGCTTCTTGATGCTATGGTTTATTTAGCGGCAGATGTTATAGTATTGTCAGAAGAATTAGAGATTACAAAGAAAAAATGAGTTGCGAATTAAAGGAGGGAATATGAAATGGCAGATTAAACACCGTTACAATAAGACTATTTTATTTGAAATGGAGGCTGAATTTTTTAGACAAGCAGTGGAAGAAGCCGTTAAAACTGGTGCCAATCTGTCTGGTGCCGATCTGCCTGGTGCCGATCTGTATCGTGCCAATCTGTCTGGTGCCAATCTGTCTGGTGCCAATCTGTATCTTGCCGATCTGTCTGGTGCCGATCTGTCTGGTGTCAATCTGTCTGGTGCCAATCTGTCTGGTGCCAATCTGTCAGACACAAAAAACCTTGTCAAAATCATGGGTGTTGAACCTGGGAATTTTTACTGGAAACGATTTGAAGAAGGTCTTTGCAATAATAATTATCAATTTTATATTGGCCTTAACACTCTAAGGAAGGGTGAGGTCTTTGCATCTGATGACCGTGTAGTTTGTTCCCATCCTGGCTTCCATTTTGCTTCCCGCTCATGGTGTGCCGTTAATTATCCCGATAGACCGCTTGAGGCTAAAATACGGATACCGGATGATGCACAGATAAATGAACCGTGGGCTACTGATGGAAAGGCCAGTGCAGATAAGATTGAAATATTGCAGGTTTTTGAGATAAGAACGGGCAAGGATGTAACAGATGACTACAGAAAAACCGTGAAAAAAGGAAAGAAAAAA
>JARKSP010000063.1 GCA_029974225.1 Erysipelotrichaceae bacterium | reverse complement strand
GATTAGAAGCATGACATCGGAAAATTTAACCATCCTAGTCGAGCAGAAAATAACCCAAAATATCAATCAAAATGTAGAAAAGATAAGGTATATTTAACTCAAAAGCATGCTATGTGGACGGCTGTCTTTTTAGAAGAGTTTTTCCTCCCACTTCCTGAAGATAACTGGAATGCCATTATAGAGATAGCCAGTTCTCATCATTGTCAGGATTCCTGGACAATGAGTAATTATGACCATTATCTGAACTATCTTATTGAGGCTGATAATATTGCTGCCAGCTGGGATAGAGACAAACCAGAAGAAAGTCCAGAGGAAGAAAAGTCAAAAAGCAGATTTTATGAGATGCCACTTTTTTCTGTGTTAAGTTCATTTCGCCAGACACCTGATGAGACGAACACTCTTGCCTATCATCTCGGTGCGAAAACTAAAGATAATATAAAGCCAGAAAAGATAGAGCGACACGATTTGCGAGAAGAATATACCAGACTCTATACTCAATTCAAAGATGAATACCTTAAAATACATGACTATTATTTTACTTTAGCTTCTCAATCCAATTTTGAATCAGAGCATTTCCCTCAATATATAGATGCTGTAGATGCTTTACTGGCAAAATATTTCTGGTGCGTTCCGGCAAATACGCAAGAAAAATATCCCACTTCTTCTCTTTATCAACATATGCGAAACACAGCTACCATTGCTGCCGCTTTTTATGCTGCGGGGAAAGGCGAAAAGCAACCGGATAGTCCTTTAATGATTGTAGCAGGTGACCTTAATGGCATTCAGACCTATCTTTACGACCTAAATCCGGAAAATTCCAATAAAGCCAGTAAACTTTTGCGCGCAAGGTCCTTCCAAATTCAGATGATAAATGAATTAACCGCTCAAAGAGTGGTAAAAGAGCTTTCTCTTTCTCGTTTGAATATATTTTCCAATCTGGGTGGCAAGTGGCTGATGCTTGCACCTGCCACAGAGGAAAATATCGCTAAACTTCAGATTTTAAAAGAGCAGATAAACAAGGATATCTATCAGAGATTCCTGGGCACAGTAAGTCTTAATCTTAATTGGGATACCATTTTAGATAACCCTCAGCAGGACTTGAATATGCAGAACTTTTTGATGACGATGAATCGTGTGTTTGAAAATCTGGAAAAGGAAAAACTGCATCGCTTTGATAGTATTTTGAAAGAAGAAAGCAAATGGAAAGCTGATAATTTTGTCATCAATCATAATAATCTTTATCATAGCGAAATATGTTCTTTCTGTCACAGACGAAATGCTGAAGCTGAAGCTACTGCGGAATATCA
>JARKSP010000041.1 GCA_029974225.1 Erysipelotrichaceae bacterium | reverse complement strand
CAGGTTTTATCTGAATCAGGGCTTAAAAGTAGGTCTTATAGCTGCTGATACTTTTAGAGCCGGAGCGGTTGAACAACTGAAGAAATGGGCTGAAAGGCTTGAAATACATTGTATTACAGGTAAAGATAAGGCTGATCCAGCCTCTGTGATTGTTGATGGCTGCAAATATTATCTGGAAAATCCTGTTGATATAATAATTGCTGACACGGCCGGTCGACTTCAGAATAAAGCCAATCTGATGAAAGAGCTGGAAAAAATGGTTCGCGTAACCAAAAAAACACTGAATACCCAGGATCTGGATATCTGGCTGACCGTTGATGCAACCACCGGTCAGAACGGACTGTCCCAGGCAGAGGTATTTATTGAATCAAGTAAGGTTAATGCGGTTGTCCTGACCAAGATGGATGGAACCAGCAAGGGCGGAATTGTTTTAAGTATCAACGATAAATACAATCTACCGGTCAAGTTTATGACCTATGGTGAAAAAGTAGATGCTATTATGGAATTTGATATCGATAAATACGTAAATACTTTAATAAAGGGTGAGTTTAATGGAAAAGTTTGAGTATATTAACGAACTTATGCCGTTTTATCAGAGTCTGCTGACTGTCAGACAGAATGAAATTCTACAGCATTATTATTTTGAGGATCTATCGATAACAGAGATTTCTGAATTACTGAACATCAGCCGCAATGCCGTTTTTGATGCCTTAAAAAAGAGCACTGCGCTGATTATCAAATATGAGAAGAAGCTAGGTTTATGTCTGGCCTATAAACGAAGAATGAAACTGTATGAACAGTTAAAATCACTTGAGATAACTCAGGTTGATAATATAATAAATGAACTAATAAATATGGAGGATCAGTAATTATGAGTAAAATTTTTGCGGTAAATGCCGGTAGTTCATCATTAAAGTTTAAACTTTTCCAAATGCCGGAGGAAAAGGTTTTGACTTATGGTGTAATTGAGAGAATTGGCATGGACGATGGTATCTGTACTATTCGTGTCAATGGTGAAAAAGTAACCACCTATATGCCAGTTAAAGACCATCAACATGCTGTTGATTTATTATTAAAAGCTCTAATAAAGCATAAGATTGTTGAAAAACTGGAAGAAATCGACGCTTGTGGTCATAGAGTTTTACATGGCGGAGAAAAGTATGATGATAGTGCCATTGTTACTCCGGAAGTATTGCAGGACATTCTGGATATGAAAGATTTAGGCCCGTTACATATGCCGGCCAACTACACTGGTATCGAAGCCTTTTCGAAAGCTTTACCTAATATCAGGCATGTCGCTGTCTATGATACTTCATTCCATTTGTCAATGGATAGAGTAACCTTCCTATATGCACTGCCTTTAGAGTATTATGAAAAATATCATGTAAGAAGATATGGCTTCCATGGTACTTCTCATAAATATATCGCTCAGACATATGCCGAAATTGTCAATGATGAAAATCAGAGAATTGTTTCTCTTCATTTAGGCAACGGTGCTTCATTATGTGCGATTAAAAACGGTAAATGCGTCAATACATCAATGGGATTTACTCCTCTTTCTGGAATAATGATGGGCGGCAGAAGTGGTGATATTGACCCTTCAATCATTCCGTACTTAAAGGAAAAGACCGGTTTAACAGGGGAAGAGATCATCGAAGTAGCTAATAAGAAATCCGGTTTCTTAGGTATCTCAGGTGTTTCAAGTGATGCCAGAGATATTCAGAAAGCTATTGAAGAAGGAAACCCAAGGGCTCAGCTGGCCAGAGAAATGTATGCTCTGAGAGTAATTGATTATCTTGGTTCCTACTTTGTTCAGTTAGGAAGAATTGATGCCTTAGTATTTACTGCCGGACTGGGGGAAAACGATTATCGGGTAAGAAGTGAAATCTGTGCTTTGTTAGAGGAAAGCTTAGGTGTTAAACTCGACGAAGAATTAAATAAGAATACTCAAGGTGTACGCGGCAAGATTTCAGCTTTGGATTCAAAAGTCGCTGTCTGGGTAATCCCTACTGATGAGGAATTAATGATCGCAAGAGATACACGCCGATTACTTAATCTTTAATTAAATAAAGACCCTAGAAAATAGGGTTTTTATTTTAAGTTTATATTATTAAAATAATATCTTATAATTAGATGAGAAGGTGTGTGATTTTATGTATGTATTAAAGAGATGGATTAAAGAGATTCTGAGTTTATTTGTGTTTTTACGTTTCGATAGTATTATGGATCTTTATTTCTATTTGTATGAAAACAATATTACCGGTGGAGTTTATGCCAGTGTGTTTTCATATATCTGTGAAAAAAGAAACTGTTTTATCGGCTATTTTGTCAAGTTTAAAAACCAGCCGTATTTTCCTTTTGGCTTAGATGGAGTATATATTTCCAGTGGTACTAAAATAGGTGAAAACTGTGTGATTTTCCATCAGGTTACTATCGGAGCGGTCAGAACCAGAGGCAGTAAGAATATTGGTAATCCAACTATCGGTGATAACTGTTACATCGGGGCCGGAGCTAAAATAATCGGTAAAATCAAAATTGGCAACAATGTCAGAATCGGAGCCAATGCGGTAGTATATCAGGATATTCCTGACAACACTATTGTTGTTTCTGAAAAAACCAGAATCATTTCTGCAGCTGAACCGCTAGATAACAAATACTATATTCTAGATAATGACGGAATTATAAAATATTGGAAAGATGGTCGTTTTCATGAAAGCCAGGAATACGATATCTAATAGGAGCGATTATGAATTACTTTAAGATTAGAGAAATTATTGAAGATTATGATTCAATTGTCATATATCGTCATATCAGACCGGATTATGATGCCTATGGCTCACAGCTGGGCTTAAAACAGCTGCTTTTAGACAATTATCCTGAAAAAAGAGTCTATACCTACGGCTTAGAAAAAATTGATAATCCCGAATTTCTGGAAGATATGGATAATCCTTCTTTAGATATTATCAGAAGCAGTCTGACGATAGTTTTAGATACATCTACTTTCAGCAGGACAGATGACAAGTCCTATGCAGAGGGTTTAAAATCATTAAAGATTGATCATCATCTGGACAGTGAAGAGTGTACTGATTACCGATATGTTGTCGAAAGTGCTTCCAGCACTTCCGAACTGATTGCTCAGCTGGCTATCGTAAATGACTGGTATATCAGCAGTAAGTCAGCTTCCTATTTATATGCCGGCATGAATTTTGATACCCGTGGTTTTACTATCGCCAGTGTAAATGCCACCACCTTTAAAATATTGGCGGTATTAGTTGAAAAAGGTATTGATCTGGTCCAGATAAACCGCTATATCAACGATCTTGCCAAAGAAAAATTTGCGATAAAACATTATTTGGCTACAAAGGCGATATTCAAGGAAGATGTGGGATATATTCTTTTAACCCGGGAAGAAAAGCTTCGACTGGGATTATCTACCCATGAAGCCAAGGATTTTGTCTATGTAATGGAGAATATAAAGGGTATCAATAAATACGCTTTCTTCTCATATGAAGAAGATAGCGATTCTTTTTCAGCCTCACTCAGAAGTCACAGACCGTCCATTGTTGAGATCGCCAGACAGTATGGTGGCGGAGGTCACAGACTGGCCTGTGGAATTCCGGAACTCAATCTGAAGCAAGTTGAGGAAGTGATAGATTTATTAGTGAAAGCAAGGGATTAAGATGGCAATTCTACTTTACAATCGCAGCTGTTATTCGCTTTTACAAAGCACTATCAGAATAAGTGACCTGATAGATTTTGCTTTGGCAAACGGACAGAAGGCGATTGGAATCTGTGAAAAGGGTAATCTTTTTTCTGCTAAAGAGTTTTCTGATAAATGCAGGCAAGCAGGCATCAAGCCTGTTATTGGCTGTGAACTGTCATTTAATGTTGAAGATAGACAGTTTGATGTTTTAATCTATCCCCGTAATCATAGTGGTTTTCTGAATCTGATGGATATTCTTTTAAATAATAGAGAACTTGATTTCCAGCAGCTGCTGATAATGAATGATAATAGTAATATCGTGCTAAAAAGTGATAGTTATTTTTCTTATCTTTTAAATGAAAACAGTATAACCGCTATTACTGCCGTCATTGAAAAAATTTCCAAATATGAAAACATCTATGTTTCTTCACTGGCGGAAAATAGAGCAGTCAACAGTAAGATAAATGAAATTGTTTTAATGCTGTGCAAGAAATTTAATGTTAAAACAATTGCGATTGATGTAGCTCTGTATAACAGGGAGCAGGATTATGAAGCCTATAAATGTCTGCAGGCCATCGGAAAAGGAACCAGTATTACTGATACCAATCTTTCATTAGTCACCGATGCCAGCTTAAAACCACCAGAAGCAATGAATCTGCTTTTTGATAAGGCATCCCTGGATAATATCAATTTCTTTGTCAGTGCTATTGATTTGAATCTGGATGGTTTCAAAACCAGACTGCCGGTCTTTGAAACCGGATACGCTATAAGTAATAAGGAATATCTAAAACAGCTGTGTCTGGCCGGACTGCAGAAAAGACTTGATAATAAAATACCGCAGAAGTATTCAGAACGTCTGATATCTGAAATTGAAGTCATATGTTCCATGAATTTTGAAGATTATTTTCTGATTGTCTATGACATTGTCCTTTACTGCCGCCGAAATAATATTATGACAGGGCCTGGCAGAGGCAGTGCGGTGGGAAGTCTGGTCTGTTACTGCCTGGGGATTACGCATATTGATCCGCTTGAATATGATTTACTCTTTGAAAGATTTCTGAATAGGGAAAGAATTTCAATGCCGGATATCGACATTGATTTTCCCGACAGCAAAAGAATCAAAGCCATTGAATATGTGAAAGAAAAATATGGTCTTTTAAATGTGTCAAATATTATTACTTTCGGCAGTTTAACCACCAAAGCTTTAATCAGAGACCTGGGCAAAGTGTTGAATATCAATCAGAGCAGTCTGGATATTGTTTTACAGACTATCGTAAAAGATGAATGGACTCTCAGCCAGCAATACGAAGATAATATTTATTTTAAAACCGCTATCAATTCCTCAGCCCAGTTGCAGAAGCTGTATCGTATCGGCAATATTTTATATGATATGCCCAAGAATATTTCAACTCATGCTTCAGGAGTACTTATCAGCGCTGATAAGCTTACTGAGGTAATTCCTCTTATTAAAGTCAGTGATAACTATGTTGCCGGCTATACAATGAGTCATCTGGAAAGTATGGGGCTGATAAAGTTTGATTTATTAGGTTTAAAGAATCTGTCGATTGTAGAAGAGATATTAAGTGCAATTGATGAAAATATAGATATCTATAAGATTCCTCTGGATGATGTAAAAGTCTTTAAAATGCTATCAAATGGCGACAGCAGCGGCATTTTCCAGCTGGAATCTGAAGGTATGAGAAGCACTTTAAGGAAAGTCAGACCAGCTAATCTGGAAGAACTGGCTACGGTAATTGCTTTATACCGACCTGGACCGGTGGTTTTTATCGACCAGTATATTCTGAATAAAAAAAATCCAGAGAAAATTGTTTATCCGCATCCTGATTTAAAACCGCTTCTGGAAGAAACCTATGGAATAATGATTTACCAGGAGCAGATAATGAAAATTGCCGTTAGTCTGGCTGGTTTTACGCTGACAAAGG
Organism: Erysipelotrichaceae bacterium; assembly: GCA_029974225.1. Taxonomy (GTDB): domain Bacteria; phylum Bacillota_I; class Bacilli_A; order Erysipelotrichales; family Erysipelotrichaceae; genus UBA1783. The sequence continues at coordinate 15,583 of JARKSP010000041.1, read as the reverse complement.
CCGATCTGCTGAGAAGTGCAGTCAGTAAAAAGAGCAGTGAGAAACTGGAAAGTCTGAAGAATGACTTTATCCAAGGCTGTATCAATAATAACTACGACAGAAAAGTGGCTGAGAATATCTATAGAAACATCTATAGATTTGCCGATTACGGTTTTAATAAGTCGCATGCTATCGGCTATGGATTTCTAGCTTACATCATGTCCTTTTTAAAGGTGCGATATCCTTTAGATTTTTATTGCGCCCTGTTGAATTCTAAGATTGGTTCCGCTGAAAATGTAAAATATCTGCTGGAATGCCGATTAAAAGAAATAAAGCTTGCAGCACCGGACATCAATGAATCAAAAGAAGTTTTCTATGTTAAAAACAAAAGCATTGTTTTCCCGTTTAATCAGATAAGAAATATTTCTAATCTTACCAGTAGAACAATTATCAAAGACCGAAACGAAAAGGGTAAATATCAGAGTTTTATTGACTTTGTCAGTCGAATGCATCTGCTTAATATCAATGAAAAAAGTATTGAGGCTCTGATCAGAAGTGGTACGCTAGATTCTTTTAAACTGACACATAATTCGATGCTATCAGCCCTGAAGGAAGTCCTGAATTATGTTAAACTGTGCACTTATGAAGAAAATGGTCAGAAAAAAGTTGATCTGTCATTGGTTTCCCAGCCGGAAATAAGAAAATATGCTGATGAAACAAATATTGTTTTAGAAGACCAGCTTGCCTATCTGGGCTTATTTCTGAATGCTAATTTTATTGAGAAATATCGCCTGGACTATAAGAATACCACTCCATCCATGATTGCCAGAAATAGAATCGGCGATATGTCTTTAATTCTGACTATAGCCAAATATAAGCAGCATACCACCAGAACCGGTGAACTGATGTGTTTTGCGACCTGTTATGATGAATATGGAGCCATTGACCTGGTGTTTATGCCGGATAAGTATTTGCTGTATCAAGAATTCATAAAAAAAGGTATAATAGTATTGGTTAAGGGGAAGAAGAATCCAAACAGAGATACAGTGGTGGTTAGAGAATTATTAGTTTTGAAAGGATGATTATATGGCTACTTTATTAATAGTTGACGATGAAATAATGATAAGAGAGGTTATCAAGGAATATGGTAATTCATATGGCTATAAAGTGCTGGAAGCTTCTGACGGTTTAGAAGCAATTGAAATTGTCAAAAACAATGATGTGGACTGTGTTATTCTTGATATAATGATGCCAGAATTAGATGGTTTCTCTACCTGCCGGCATATCAAAGAATATAAGGATGTTCCTATCATCATGCTATCAGCTCGGGCGGCTGAAGATGATAAATTATATGGTTTTGAACTAGGCATAGATGATTATGTCTCAAAGCCGTTTTCACCAAAAGAATTAATGGCCAGAATCAAGGTGGTTATTGAAAGAAGTACTAATATCGTCAAGGATATCATTGTCGAGGATGGAATTTATATTGATAGAAAGGCCCATGTTGTAAAGGTTGATGATGAAATAGTACATTTAACCAATAAAGAATTTGATTTATTGAATTATCTGATTGAAAATGCCAATACAGCCATTACCAGAGAGAAAATATTGGAAAACATCTGGGGCTATGATTATTACAGCATCGATAGAACAGTTGATACTCACATCAAGATGTTAAGAAAGAATCTAGGCCGATATGGCAATAAGATTGTTACAGTAAGAGGAGTAGGGTACAAGTTTGAAAAAGAATAGGTTCATAAACTCTCTAGGCTTCAAATCATGGACATACTTTGTGTTTTTTGCATTAAGTATTCTTTTATTATTGCAGTTTTTCCAATTAATTCTGCTGGAACCTTTTTATCTGCGTACTCTGAGAAAAGAAATTAAAATATTCACCAACAGTGTTGCCGACATCTATTTCAGTGATGCCGAATCGAAGGAGAAGGCCTATCAGCTATATTCTCTGACAATGAGCAATAATGCCTGCGTCATAGTTTTTGACAGCAACAACAATACCACAGTCAGTGGTTTTGATGCCTTAGGTAATTCCGGCTGTGCCATTTACAACAATTCAGTTGTCAATCAGCGTTTTATCGATATTTTAGAAAATACCGATGAAGATGAAATTCTGCTTCAGGGTGATTTTATAGAATTATCAGATCAGGAAGTTATGGTATATGGTAAAAAAGTCTATATAGAAGATCAGACTTACTATGTAATCAGTAACATTACCTTGCAGTCAATTAATATCATTACAAAAACCATCCAGAATCAGTTTGTTCTGATATCGCTAATTGTCTTATCCCTATCACTGTTAATATCACTTCTTTTCTCAAAGATAATTTCCCAGCCTATTGTGCGGATCAAAGAGGAAGCTAATAAACTTACCTATGGTAACTATGATTTAAATTTTGAAAACAACGATATTAATGAAGTTCAGGAGTTGGCCGATACTATTGATTTGGCAGCTAAAGAAATTTCTAAGGTAGAGGAGTATCGAACCGAGCTTATGGCTAATGTTTCTCATGACCTTAAAACGCCGCTTACCATGATTAAAGCCTATGCCGAAATGATTAAAGATATATCTGGTGAGAACCGGGATAAAAGAGAAGAGCATCTGGATATCATAATCAATGAAACAGATAGTCTAAACAATCTGGTCAGTGATATGCTTAATCTGTCTAAACTTCAGGCTAAGGCTGTCGCTGTGCAAGCGGAGGCTTTTGATCTGACTGAACAGCTTTATAACTGCTATAACCGTTTTGAGCCTCTGGCAGCTTCTGAAGGAGTCACAATTGATCTGCAGTGTCAGCCTGAACTTATAGCGATAGGTGATGCCAGTAAAATTGAAGAAGTGTTGAATAATTTTGTTTCCAATGCTTTAAAACACTATGGCGATGATAAAACCATTATTCTAAAAGGATATTATAAAAGTAAGAATACCATCAGAGTAGAGGTAACCGACTATGGCACCGGCATCGATGAAGAGGTGCTGCCTTACATATGGGACAGATATTTTAAAATTGATAAGAAATACCAGCGTTCTAAAAGTGGCTCGGGACTGGGATTAGCTATTTCTAAAGCTATTCTGGAAACATCTGGCTGCAAATATGGTGTTATTTCAAAAATAAATGAAGGTTCAACCTTCTATTTTGAAATTCCTTCAATTGATCTGGATGAAGTGCAAAAACTTTAGTTAAAAGAGAGCAGAAGTGGTAAGAATGAAAACAAAGAGTATGTTTAAACAGTTTTATGAATTAAAATTCATGAACATCTGTCCAGGCTGCGGTGGTTCACTGGAAAAGAAAAAAGGCAAGAAAACTATCAGATGCAGCAGATGTAAAATAAATTATAAAGGCTATGAAGATTATAATTTCATGATTGTGATCTATATTGTAGTGGCACTGTTAATATTTATATTTAATAAAGGATATCTTAATATCTTAGGATTAATTGTAAGTTTTATTTCGATGCAGGTAATGGTCATTCTGATAAACTATTACAGTTTTATTAAATACGAAGAGAGTAAAGATAAGAGAAAAGGTCAATGAGTACGACCTTTTTTTAAATTGTAATTACTTCGCATAATGTATATTATGTTATTTTAATAGAAACCACTTTTACTGTTTTTACGATTTATATCAATAACTGGCGGAAAAACCAGACCATCATCGACCAGATCACTGAATAATTTATCACCGGTATTCTGTTTGCCGAACAATGCTTCTTCATTATATATAGGAATCAAAGTAAAGAATGAAACATATTTACTATCGATAATTGCTTCGTCCTCAACTCCGGAAATGAAAAGAAAGGAATCGAAGGAACAGTTATCGGATACATTCTGATTCAAAGACATTATTGAAGAAAATGTAACCCAGCCATAGTTGTTTGCTATCTTTCTTGATAATTCAATTAATGAGTTTATCGGCCAGAAATGATTGATATTCGGATTCAGGATTTTCCAGTCTTCTGGCAGGTAGATTACCAGTTCACAAAATGAATTGCTTTCTAGAAATGGCGGAATCTTCATCTCGTACTGGGACAGACCACTGGTTATCAAGGTATAGTATGGTTTATTCTTTGCCGGTTCAACAATAAGCACTTCAATATCCAGTTCACTGTTAATTTGTGAAGGAATTGACAAATGAATATTCCCTAATTTCTTAGAAACATATGTTCTTATATCATCATATTTTCTCTTTTTAAAAACATTCAGGAAATTCATTATTTCACCTCTACTCTTCTTTTATCAGGTCGGCAATATGATTTTTAAAGGCAAATTCATTGACTTTTGTAAAATTCTCATCAAAACTTATCTTATTTAAATCATTTTTGATCCACATTTGCGACCAGCTGTAACCCTTTGCCAGTAAATCACTGACATTCTCATCCTCGATGGTTTTATTGTTCTTCTGGTCGTTTAAATCAACATAGTTTTCTTCATCGTAGAGCTTAGCCTGCAGATCACATTCCAGTTTATCACATTGGTAGGCGAAAACGGCTTCTTTGGTCTTTCTGGCATCAAATTCCATGATAAGGTTAATCCAATACTGACCGTCAGAAAGTGGCTCTAAAGCCTTTAAAACGGCTTGATGACCGATTTCCTGCTTCTTTTCAGCATCTAATTGAAAAGGAGTGAAATCACCGATTATAGTTTCTTCAAGTTCATGAATAGCCAGCATTTTTATGACTTTTGCCAGATCTAAATCATAATTAAACTCTGAATACATCGCAATAGCCAGCATTTGAGTTGAATAGATATGTTCAGCAACTGATTCCAGGCGTTCTTTTTTTACATTCCAGTCCCTCCAGCCGCTTCTGATCAGGTTTTTCGGTCGATTACATAAAACATAAAACTGCAAAACATTTTTTTCTTTCATCTCTACACCAGTTTATCTAAGAAAGAAGCTCCATGACCGGTTGATTTAATCTTGAAATTTTCCGCGATAGTAGCTCCAACATCAGCAAATGTGCTGCTGTCATTCAAGCGACCAGCTCCGGTAAAGGCTTTACCGTAAGCAATCATAGGAACTGATTCTCTGGTATGGTCTGTGCCGGTCCAGGTAGGATCGTTGCCATGATCAGCAGTCAGAATAATCAGATCGTCTGTACTGACTTTTTCCATCAGTTCACCCAGATATTTATCAAAGATTTCAATTTCCTTACCATAACCTTCAACATTTCTTCTATGTCCCCACAGGGCGTCAAAGTCAACCAGGTTAGTAAAACAGACTCCGGTGAAGTCTTTCTCGGTTTGAGCAATGGTAACTTCCATGCCTTCAGCATTACTCTTCGATTTTAAAACTTCAGTAATGCCGCATCCAGAGAAAATGTCATTGATCTTGCCAACTGAAAGTACATCATAACCAGCCTGCTTCAAGAAATCCAGGACCGTTTCATTATAAGGAGCAATGGCATAATCATGCCTGTTAGCTGTCCGTTTGAAAGTTTCAGCACTTTCTCCAACAAATGGTCTGGCAATAATACGTCCTACTCTCCACTCTGGCTTCATGGTGATTTCTCTGGCGATTTCACAGCAGCGATATAATTCATCTAAGCCAAAATACTTTTCATGACAGGCAATCTGTAAAACTGAGTCAGCCGAGGTATAGACTATCATCTTGCCGGTCTTAACATGCTCTTCACCTAATTCCTTTATGATTTCCGTTCCACTGGCGGAATAGTTTCCCAGCCAGCCATGTCCTGTTCTGGCAGTTAATTCATCCATCAGTTCTTTCGGAAATCCGGTATCGGTAAAAGCTACAAACGGAGTGTCAACATGTAAGCCCATTAATTCCCAATGCCCTGTCAGGGTATCTTTTCCGACACTCGATTCATGTAATACATTGTAATATCCGAGTGGATTGCCTACTTTTTGAACTCCCTTAAGCGGATGCAGATTACTGACACCGAGTTTCTGTAGATTCGGAATGTTTAAATGATAGTTTTCAGCAATATGGCCAAAAGTATCAGAGCCTGCATCACCATACAGATGAGCATTGGCAGCCTGTCCGACTCCTAATGAGTCCATGACAATCACAAAAATTTTCTTAAATCTATTCATCTTCAATCTCCTTGCTTGCCCTTTTTAATTTTGAATAAGCCTCTTGCAATTGTTTATTCTGAATGTGGGTATATGTCTGTGTTGTTGAGATATCGGAATGTCCAAGCAACTCCTGAACGCTCCTTAAATCAACATCACGCTCTAATAGATGAGTGGCAAATGAGTGCCTGAACGTATGAGGTGAAATTTCTTTCTTTATATTAAGTTCTGTCTGTTTTTTCTTAATCAGATGAAAGATATATTGTCTATTGACCCTGTTGCCACGATTATTGATAAAGAAAAAGTTACTTTCCTTACCCTTCAGCCATTTTTTACGGATATTACTATAATAATACTCCAATCTGTCAGCAGTATCATTATCAATCAGCACAATTCTCTCTTTATTGCCTTTACCCGCAATTCTGAGAAGTCTATGGGTTATATTGACCTGTTTGATATTCAGATTGCAGACTTCTGAAACCCTGGCACCGCTGACAAAGATCAGCTGTATCAACAGTCTTTCAAATCTGCTTTTGTCATCATTTTCAGCAAAGCTGTTTAAAATCAGCTGAACCTCATCAAAGGACAAAAATGTCGGAAGATTGCTTTTGCTTTGCTTAATGGATAAATTACATATTTCATTATTAATATTATAATTAATAAACAGATAATTATGTAAGTTTTTAATCGAAGTCAGCAAATGAGCCTGACTGCTTTTGGCCAGATGATTACATGAAATAATAAAATCCATCAGAATCAGACTGTCTACATCTTCAATATCGCTGATGTTTATTTCCTGAAGATACTGCAGGTACTTTTTTAAATCATTCTCATAGGATTTGACTGTCGAAAGTGGTTTCTGTTCAATTACCTGAATATGATAGAGGTAATTTTCGATGGCCTGAATTACCTGCATAACTTCTGGGCCTTTTCCAGCAGCTCAGCTGCAGCACTTAAAGTGGTTTTGGAAACCGTTGAACTGGATAAGATAGCCAGTTCTTTTATACGTTGTTCAATATTCAGCTCGCTGACTGTTGAGCTGGTGCTGTCAAGAGTCTGCTCCTTGCTTATCAGGTAATGATATTTTCCACAGGCTGCAACACTTGGCAAATGTGTGACACTGAATACCTGAATATCTTTAGCCAGCTTAGCCATCTTAACTCCAATATTCAAAGCTACATAACCGCTGACTCCGGCATCAATCTCATCAAAGATAATTAATTTCGAACCCTGAAGCTTAGCGAAAATTACCTTTAACCCTAACATCAGACGTGAAAGTTCACCACCTGAAGCAACTTTACTAAGTGGCTGCAATGGCATACCGGTATTCATCGAAATCATAAACCTTACGGCATCAAGACCCTTAGAAGAAGCTTTATTTTCTTCAAATAAAACTTCAAATCTGACATTTTCTAAGGATAGATCATTTAATTCAGTTAAAATTTCTTTCGTTAGCTGCAAGGCCTTATGCTTTCTGATTCTGCTTATTTCTAAAGCATAATCATAATATCGGCTGTAAGCCTGCTCTTTCTGCCTGGCTAGTCTGGCCAGAATAAATTCTTTATTGCTGAAAGCTTCCAGCTGACTTTTCAGATCCTCTTCTATCTGCAGAAGTTGCTGTAAAGAGGCGTTGTATTTTCTTTTAATTCTCTGCAGATCATAGAGACGGCTGTTGAGATAGTCAATTTCCTCGTCTGAATAGATATTAAGATCTAATTTGCTTAAAATTGTCTCATAATCGTCTGCAATAAGATAATAACTGTTGATTATGTTTTCTACATTGGCTTTAATATCATCAAAATTTGATAGAATGTGAGCCAATTTAGTGAAATCATATAATTTATCCAAAATTCCATCTTCAGTAAAAAGCTGTTTAACTTCAGTTATGGTTTTCTGCTGTTTTTCAAATTCGGCAACAGCTTTCAGTTTGTTTTGAATCTCAACATCTTCAAAAATATTGGTAATAGCCAAATTATCTAATTCTTTTAACTGATATTCAATTAATTCCAGTTGAGCAGCGCTGAAAGTTGTGGAAGTCAGCCTGTCATATTCTTTTTCCAGCTCAGAATATTCTTTATATAAATGGGCCAACTTTTCCAGCTGGTCATCAAACTGACAGTATTGATCTAAAAGACTGAGATGATACTTTTCGTTTAGCAGGTATTGATTATCATGCTGGCAGTGAATATCAACATAATCAGCCAGACACTCTTTCACAAAAGATAAGGTGGTATTTCTCTGATTTAAACGGGTGCTGCTTCGACCATCAGTGTTTATTTCTCTGGTTACAATAAAAGCTTCATCATCATAGCCAGCCTCACTAAGTTTTTTACTTAGATTTCTGTCAACATTGAAACTTCCTTCAATAATAGCTTTTTCACAATCCTGTCTTATCATCGAAACAGTTAATTTGTCTCCGATTAGACAGCCGATACAATCAATAAAGATACTTTTTCCAGCTCCTGTTTCACCGGTAAAAACACTGAAATCATTTTTGAAATCAATGTTTAATTCATCTATCAGGATAAAGTCTTTAATGTATAAATTACTTAACATGAATTCTCCCTTAATTAATTTTTCGGAAATATAATAAGTATTCTTTATTGCCATCCCCGCCTTTGATTGGTGAAATGGTTTTGTCAATTAATTTTAACTTATACTTCTCAGCATTGTTAATGGTTTCTTTTAATCTTGCTTGTATTATTTTATCATTTATTGCAATGCCTTGTCTATTTAGATAATCGCAGCCAACTTCAAACTGCGGTTTAAATAATATAACCGCTTCCTTATTCACAGTTAATATATCTGATATGGCCGCAAACATCCTGTTACAGCTTATAAAGGAGACATCCATGCAGATAAAATCAATATTATCTAGAAAATCTTCCCTGGTTAAATAACGGCAGTTTATCTTTTCCCTGGCTACCACTCTACTATCAGCAAGCAAAGAAGAATCTAACTGCGAATGTCCGACATCATAAGCATAGACTTTTCTGGCTTTATTCTGCAGACAGCAATCGGTGAATCCCCCGGTTGAAGCTCCGATATCCAGGACAATCTTATCAGTTAAATCGATATTAAAAAATTCCAGTGCTTTTAATAGCTTAAAGCCTCCCCGGCTGACGAACTTATTTATATCCTGTAGTACTTCAACAACATCACTTTCTGCAACCGTAAAACCAGCCTTAGTTATCTGAATACCATTAACTTTAACATGTCCTTCTTTAATAGCTGCAGCTGCCTTACTTCTGGTGGTGAAATAATCTTTTTCAACAAGGTATAAATCTAGTCTCATAGCTTACCAGTTTCTTTTTTCCATCGATGCGATCAGATTTCTGGTTTCTTTAAAACAATAATCCAGCTGATCAAAAATCGCATATATTTCGCTGTAGATGCTTTTAAAAGTCTCCTGAGCTTCTTTTAGACCAAGGAGGCTGATAAAAGTGCTCTTTTTATTATATTCATCAGACTGGGTCTTTTTCCCTAGCTGCTGAAAACTGGATATCACATCCAGGATATCATCCTGAATCTGGAATGCCAGACCCAGTTTTAAACCTATCTTATTGAATGTTTCAATGTACTCTTCTCTTCGGGCAATGACCAGAGCACAGATAAGCGGTAAGGCAAGCAGCTTACCGGTCTTCAGTGTTTCCATTTCTGATAGCTGCTGGATGCTCACCTGTTGATTTTCATAGTCCATATCAAACTGCTGACCTTTTATCATGCCATCTTTTCCTGCGTAACTGGCCAGATAGCTTATTAATTTAACCTTTATTTCAGCACTATAACTGCTTTTAGCGATTGTTTCAAATGCCAATGTCAGCAAGGCATCACCTGCCAGTATGGCAATCTGTTCGTTATACATCTTGTGATTGGTAAGCTTGCCGCGGCGATAGTCATCATTATCAAAGGCCGGCAGATCATCATGAATCAAAGAATAGGTGTGAATCATTTCAATGGCACCGGCACAGGCAAATCCTTCGCTGCCGTCGATGTCTAAATCCTCCAGGACAGTCAAAAGAAGGTGAGGTCTCAATCTTTTGCTTCGGGCTAGAAGAGAGTAATTCATTGCTTCTTCTACAACATAGTTTTCCGAGATAAGTGACTTAAGATATTCTTCAAAACGGCATTTCATTTTCGTCTTCCTTTGTCAGTCTGGCAAATTTATCTTCAAAATCAGATAATTTTTCACTACAGAATTTAGAAAGTTTTAATCCCTCTTCAAATAAGGCGAACCCCTCATCTAAAGTACATTCATTTTTCTGAATAATTTCAGTAATTTCATTTAATCTTTTAAATGCCTGTTCAAATGTTAATTCTTTATCCATATGTTACTCCTTTATTGGTTTTGATGTAATTGTTCCATCAGCAAATCTTGTTTCTAAAGTATTTGAATAGTCAATATCCAGTACTGACTTAATGATCTTATCATTCTGACTTATAACGGCATAACCTCGCTGCAGTGTTTTTAGCGGCGAGTATGAATCCAGCAGGTCAATGCTTTTAGATAGCTTAAGCTTATTTTTCTGCAGTATTTCATCAATTGTTTTACTTAAGCGAAATGAAACATTGCTTAGATAATCATAATTTCGCTTAACCAGGGCTTTAAGTGACAGCTGTAGGATTTTTTCTCGATTTACAATATTCTGCCGATACAGTTCACTTCTCCTTCTTAGATTTAAAGCTGTTATCCTAATAGCATTATCAATGTTTGTTTTATACTGGCTGATGACATTCTTATAATGAATCAGTTTATTGTTGTAGTAGTCCAGAAGCTGATAGTATCTGTTTATTTCATTGTTGCAGGTCTGAATAATGATATTTTCACATTTGCGGACAATATTCAATACCTCTCTGTAATCTGGAGTAGCTTTTGCAGCCGCTGCAGTTGGAGTTGCTGCCCGATAGTCGGCAACCAGATCAGCAATCGTAAAGTCAATTTCATGACCGATTCCAGTGATTATGGGTTTATTGCAGTCAAAAATGGCTTTAGCGATACTCTCATCATTGAAACACCACAGATCGTCAACAGAACCTCCGCCTCTGGCCAGGATTATAACATCAGCAGTAGTTTCATCAGCCTTCTTTATTGCCTTAACAATGGATTCAATTGCCAGCTGTCCCTGCACCAGAGCGTGTATTTCAGTTGTTTTAACTATTGGCCACCTCTTATTGATGGTAGTAAGAATGTCCTGTAAAGCGGCTGTGTTTGCTCCGGTAATAATCGCAATTTCTTTCGGAAACTCTGGTAGCGGTTTTTTGTATCGATTATCAAAATAACCCAGTGGTTCCAGCTTTTTCTTAGTTTTTTCAAATTGAATATAGAAATTTCCTGCCCCATCCTCTTTCATACCGGTAACAATCAGCTGCAGCTGTCCCTGTTTTTCAAAGACATTAACACTGCCGGTGACAATCAGCTGATCTCCGTTTTTAGGGATGAACAGACAATGCTGATTGAACCCTTTAAACATCACACAGTTGATTAGAGCATCTTTATCCTTCAAAGTAAAATACCAGTGTCCGGAGTAATGATTAGTAAAATTTCCAATCTCGCCTTGGATACTGATATTCTTTAAAACAATATTGTTAGCCAGTTCATTTTTGATATAACTGACCAGCTGACCTATAGTCCAGATATTATTTCTCATCATACTTTGTCTAATATACCGTTGATAAATCTTGGTGCTTCATCATCACAATATAATTTCGCTATTTCGATAGCTTCATTAATGATAATCGGTTTATCAATTTCTTTCAAATTTAACTGATATGCTGATAATAATAGAAGAGATTGTTCTATATATCCTAATCTTTTAAACCTATAGTCAATTAAAAGCGGTTCAATCTGGGCAATTAAATTATCAAGCTCGTTAATTACTCCGATGGTATTAGTAACAATAAATTCAATTGATTCCTTGTCGTTGATATCCAGGTTATCTTCAAAAATATCATCAAGTTCCTTTTCAGTCAAAAGATACTGATAGATACAGTTCATAATACGAATTCTTTGTTCTCTTCTAGTCATATAATCTTAAATATAAAAACCCCTTACATCAATATTGACAATGACATCATCAAAATCAGTCATATTGTAAACGACTTTAATAACATGATTTTGAACTCTTCTGCAGATCTCATTGACATTGTTTCCAGTTTTGACTGTTAAACTTAAATTGAAGTTAAGTTTATCATCTTCAACCTTGCATGTCACATTTTTTCTGAATCTGGTAGCCGGAACAAGTTTTATTCCTTTAATATCCTCTAACGAAAATGCCACAATTGATTCAAAAACTGCTGTAGATAAGCCTATCATCCCAATATATTTTTCACGATTTTTAGCAACAATGTAATCAGCCATAAAATTCACCTCATTTATTATTTTACCATATTTATTTAGATAATAAAACTTTATCTGAAGACAATCCTCACTTTCTTTTTATCAGGATAATCTATCGTTTCATTGTCTAAAGTTAACTCTTCAGAATTCACCAGAACCGGATACTTGCCTTGCAGAGGAAGAACATTTTCGGTTATAACCTTTTTGTTTAAAACACTGGCCTCAATATGATAATCATGATTCAGCAACTCTTTTGCCAGATCAAGATTTCCCTCTTTTATCAGATTGCTGATCATGGTGGAGCTTATCTTCTCATTATTATATAAAACATGTTCCAGAACTTCCACTTTGAAATTCTTTTTAGTGGTATTGACCAGATAATCTGAATTACCTTCACCTCTATGACCGAATCTGTAATCTCTGCCGCATATCAGGGTATCCAGATTGAAACTGTTCAGAAAAGACTCTATAAATTTTTCTTTACTGAAGTAACTGATCTCTTCACTGAAAGGTATGACAATTACTTCCTCAATTCCCATACTGTAAAAATATTCCTTCTTCTGTTTTAAGGTTGTCAGGTGTTCTATCTTTTTGCGGGCAAAAACAGTTTCCGGATCAGGATCAAAAGTGATTACCGCAGTAGTAAATTTATCTGCCGCTAACTCTACTACTCTATTTATCAATAACTGATGTCCCTGATGGACTCCATCGAAATTACCGATACAAGCTATTCTTTTCATTACCATAATCCTCTTTTACAATAATATAAACCATCATCATGGTTTCTCTGATAGGCAGCTATTATTTCCTTATTATTGGTGATCATTACTATTTCAGCGTCACAGAAATCAAACTGCATTCTCTTCCCCTGATAAATTCTGGTTAAATCTTCAACTTCAATATATCTATAGTCAGACAAAACTTCATAAGATGAAAGAAGGTCAAAGTCACCCCTGTCTATCTGCTTAAGAGTGAAAGCCTCTTCCAGTGTAAATCTATCAATTTTAGTTCTAGTAAGTCTACTCATCACTGCTATATTATCTGTTCTTTCAGCAATGTCCTGAGTAAGTACTCTGACATAGGTGCCGGTTGAGCATATAACTCTGAATGTAATCCTGTTAGCTGAAAATTCCAGCAATTCAATTTCCCTGATTTCAATCTCACAGCTTTTTCTTTCTATTTCAATATTCTTGCGCGCTAATTTATATAGAGGCTTGCCATCAACTTTTTTAGCTGAGTACATTGGCGGGATTTGCAAAGACTTTCCCAGAAAACTGTTTAATACATCAATTATCATTTCTTCAGTGACGGGATTGATTTCCCTTTTTTCTAATAAAGTTCCTGTTGTATCCAGGGTGTCAGTTCTTTGACCCAGCCTCATTTCACAGACATATTCCTTAAAGTGTTCAGCAAGATAAGGCAGAATTTTAGTACTCTTGCCAACAGTTAAAATCATTAAACCGTCAGCCAGGGGATCAAGAGTTCCGGTATGACCGATTCGCTTCTGATTTAATGCTCTTCTTACTTTCATTACTACATCGTGTGATGTAATACCTGCTGGTTTATTGACTAAAATGACTCCATTCATAAAAATACCCATTAAATAATAGCATATTTTACATTAAAATGAGATATAATATTCGTGGTGAGATTATGAGTAATATTAAAAAGGTCTTAGGATGCCTAAGAAAAGCTGATAATGACTACAACTTGATTAGTGATGGTGACAGAATCTGTGTTGGCATTTCAGGAGGAAAAGATTCCTCAGTTCTTTTATATTGCCTTTATTTATATCAGAGATTCTCTAAAAAGAACTATCAGCTTGTTCCCATCTACTGTGATATGGGTTTTGGGGAAAACCGAATCAACGAACTGCTGGTTTATTTCAGACAGTTCGATTTAGAAATTATAAAATATCCTACTCGAATTAAGGAAATATTACAGCTCCATTTGACAAAAGAAGGCAGATTTGAATGTTCTTTATGTGCCAAACTGAGAAAAGGAGCAATTATTGAAGCTGCCAAAGAATACGGCTGCAATAAGCTGGCTTTCGGTCATCATTCTGATGATGCGGTGGAAACTTTGTTTATGAACATGATTCATGGCGGCAGACTGGCAACCTTTTTACCTGACATGTATTTATCCAGAATGAATATCAATCTGATCAGACCTCTTATATATGCCTATGAAAATGATATTGCTAAAGCTGTCAGAGATTTAAAGATACCGATTGTAACTTCTGGATGCAGTAATGATGGCAATACCGAACGTGACAATATCAAAAAACTGTTAAATGATATCTATGACACTTATAATTGCCAGGAGAATTTCCAGCTGATGTTAAGAAACTACAAAAAAGTTCAGATATTCAGTCCTAAAGAAAAGGAATCTACTGATTGATAATAGATTCCTTTTAATTTGTTTTTTATGGAACTTTAACAAATGTATCTCCTGATTTAGAAGATAATATATCTGCATCCAGCCTTACTTCATTGATTGATAGAATTGTTACCGCAAAGCTTTCCGGTTCAGCTCCATTGCTCCAGACTGCTTTGAAGGCCTTGCTTCTGTTCTGCCACTTCATTGAAGTGCTGGAAATACGATAGTATTCATTAAGTACAGCTTCTTTGATCTTACCATCAGCAAGATAGAACTCATGCAGCTCAAACTTCCAGTTTTCATGCATTATGATATAGCTGCCGTTGGCCTTGTTGACATAGACACCTTCAAAGTTAGAATGTACATCACTACTGATAATTTCATCATAAAGAACATTATAGGAACTTCCATCCCAATATAAAACATAAAAACGAACATAAACATCTTTTACATATGTATATTTCTTTTCATATGTAATATAGTATTCATATTTAGAAGGTCCGGTATTTCCTAAATATTCAATTTTTGTTACTGTAAATCCTGGTTTAATATCCTCAATAAAGTCGGCAACTGTTCGATAAGAATCATTGAAATTCTGCTTTGCCGGGGCTGTATAACCATAATCTGAAGCCTTTTTATTAGGATCGTAGTTATTGCTCAGTGTAGCTGAGCCGGAATCACCGCCCGAGTCACCACCAGAGTCTCCTCCCGAATCGCCACCTGAATCACCGTCAGAGATAGTATTTATAACTAACTTCTGCAGTTCAAGCTTGCCGTCTTTAATAATTGCCTCACCGTCATATTGGGCCTTATATTTTTCATCATCAGAAGTATATAAAACC
>JARKSP010000020.1 GCA_029974225.1 Erysipelotrichaceae bacterium | reverse complement strand
AAAGGAAAAAGCGGTTTCCTCCACCAGAACAGAAACCGCAAGCCAGTGAATTCTCTACCGCAAGAACTGACTGACTATATTGTAAAGCTTTACAGGGAGGTTTATCAAGGGTTTAATTTCAGACATTTCAGAGACATGCTTGAAGACAGGGAAAATATCAAGTTTTCCTACAGTGCTCTCTACAATATTCTTATGAAAAACAATATAGTTTCTCCAAAGATTCAGATAGCAACCAGAAAGAAAATAAGGAAGTCTCTCAGTGTTTCTAGTGAAACTTTAGAAACCGATGTTAGACAAATGCTGCTTTTAGAAAATGTTGATTTCATGGATTTTTACCGGTTTGAAAATGTATAAAAATGGTGTTTTATCCTCATCTTCTTCTCAGGGGACTCATATCATAATGATGACAATGGCAAATAGTAACGAGGGAATCAAATTTCTAGATTTTTAGAAAACCAAAAGTATAAAGAAAAGTATTAAAGGGCATTAATTTAAAGTATGACTTGAAAATAGTGCCCTTAGTTGATATTATAAACTTAGTTAGGAGGCTATCAAATGATAAATAGGAATATTTCTAGCAAATTAATAGGGCTTACTAAGCAGGTACCCGTTGTGACTGTAATTGGACCTAGACAGTCGGGGAAAACGACTTTAGTAAAAAATTCTTTTCCTGAATACAATTATGTCAACTTGGAAGATCCGGTAAATAGAATGTTTGCGAAAGAAGATTATAAAGGTTTTTTTGAAACATATAAAGAGCCATTAATAATAGATGAAGTTCAAAGAGTACCCGAACTTCTTTCTGTAATACAAGTTATGGTCGATGAGGATAGAGGTAAGAATGGTCGCTTTATACTTACAGGTAGTCATCAACCAAGTTTGCAAAGAGGAATTGCACAATCCCTAGCAGGTAGAACCAGCATTTTAACTTTACTTCCCTTAAGTATGAATGAACTTGCAGAAGAAGGACTATTAGAGGGTTTATCTACTGATAAATTACTTTTAAAAGGATTCATGCCGGAACTGTATAAAGAAGGTTCTAGAGAGCCAATCGTTTATTATCGTGATTATTTGAATACTTATGTTGAAAAAGATTTGAGAGAAATGTTAGAAATTAAGAATCTGGATAAATTCCTAAGGTTTTTAACTTTACTTGCCGGCAGGGTTGGACAGGTAGTAAATTTATCTGCTATGTCAGGAGAGGTAGGCGTTTCATCTACGACTTTATCTGAATGGCTTTCTGTACTCGAAGCCTCGTATATAGTTTATAGATTAAAGCCCTATTTTTCTAATATTACAAAACAACAGATTAAATCACCAAAAATTTATTTTACAGAGATTGGGCTAGCATCTTATCTTTTGGGGATAGAAACAGAAAATCAGATAAATAGAGATCCCCTACGAGGAAATCTTTTTGAAAATTTAATTGTTTCAGAGGTTTTGAAGTCAAGGCTAAATCAAAATAAAAACCCAAACATCTATTACATGAGAACTGCTAAAGGTGTTGAGGTAGATTTGATTGTAAAAAAAGAGAATAAACTATATCCTTTTGAAATAAAGACATCGATGACACCTAATAAATCATTTTCCAGACATTTATTGTCTTTTGTTGAAGCAGAGGAGAATGCCCTAAAGCCAAGAATTATTTACACCGGACAATCCTATCCACAATTTGGTGGTGTCGAATATGTTAATTATAAGGATTTTAAAAAATTTTTAGATGATTAAACTTTATGATAAGCATTCATTAAAAGATAGATGTGAAAAGGTTAAAATGAAGGGGAAACAATATTTAGATAATTCAGCGAGCTCTTACGCCTTATTATATCGGAAGACATGCAATTTCAAAAATCCTGTTAATATTAAAGTTATCCATGAAAATAGATTTAATAAGAATTTACCTGAAACACTTAATTATGAGGTTTATTTTAAACTTGTAAACTATTAAGGTGAGATTGATGAATAAGTTATTCCTTATAATTTCAAATTTGTTAAAGTTAGTACTGAAGAATTTGTTAATCATATAAATTCCTGTGAGGAGAAAGAGGGATTAACGATTAGCGAACTGGAATCTTATAAAAATAGACAGGTTTATGATGAAATATGTGGATTTGTTTTTACGAAAAGAATAATGATGTTGTAGTTACAACAGAAATAGCAGAGTTTGATAACGATATCAAAGAAGGCTTTCTAGACTGGATTCAAGTATCTGAAGGATATAGAGGTCAAGGATTAGGAAAGGCCACAGTCTATTAATTATTGAGAAGATTAAAAAAGAAAGCAGATTTTTAACAGTTTCAAAAAGAGAAGATAATAAATTTAAACCAGCGAAGCTATATAAGAGTTGTGGATTTGAGAGTAGAGTTATGTGGCATTTTCTCATAGAAAAGAATTAACAATCCTCCTGAATCAGCAGGATATTTATGGTTACTGGCATTGATTCTGCTATATATAATTGTCATTAGGAGGTCTACTTTCGATACTTTTGTTTTCACCAAACTTATTGTATCAGAAGTACCTCCCTTTTTCTTATCACATAGCAGTGAATTACATGGAGATAAGGACAATGGACAGATTATGAATTTTATGAAAAGCAAATGTCTCAAAACATTTTAAAATTGGGGAACTTTAAGTACTGAACAGCAGGTACAAGTTCCCCAACGGGATTAAAACACTATCGATGGTAATCGATTCAAAGCAGAGAAGTCGGGCTTTCAAACGACTTAAATAAGACATTAAAAATAATAATTACTCAACTCCAGGCGGTATTGACTAAGGTAGATAAAATAGTATAATTATTGATAGTTAACTGGTTAACGGCTAACTGTTATTTTTGTGAGGTGCCTATGGATTATCGAAAAATCATTTATAAACTTCTAAGAGTACATCAGCTTAAAAGATGGCATAATGCCCTCAACTTAAAAAGGGTTGAAAGTGCTCATTTATCACAATTTCCAATTCTGGATTACATCAGAGAATATCCCGGCTGCATGCAGAAGGATATTTCTGACCGCTTTGCTTTTTCTAAAGCGGCGGTAACTAAAACGATAAAAAAGCTGATTGCAAGAGACCTGGTCAAAAGAGAAAAGAACAGGCAGGATTCTCGGCAGTTTGATCTGTTTATCACTGAGAAAGGGCTGATTCATATTGAGAAGATGAAAGAAGCCTTTAATTGCTGCAATGTCATGATGTTTAAAGAATTCAGTGAAGAGGAATTAGAAGCCTTCAGCGGTTTCCTGGATCGGATTTTAGAAAATCTGGAAACTGATTACTCCAGAGATAAGTCGGCCTGCCTGCTGATGGATGAAATTAAAAAAATAGAGAATGGAGAAGAAACTGATGAAAAAGATTCTTAGCTGTACCAGAAAATATCTGCCCTTTATTATTATGACACCAATAATCATCATGGTTGAGGTGTTGCTGGAAGTTAATATTCCTTTGATAATGGGTAAAATAGTGGATTATGGTATCCCTTCCAATGAACTCAGTGTGGTTTTAAACCTGGGTGTCAGAATGGTGTTTATGGCCTTGCTTTCGCTGCTGTGCGGTTCCCTGGGGACTATCTTTGCCTCTACCGGCAGCATCGGTTTTGGCAGTGAATTGAGAAAGGAAGTTTTCAATCGGATTTTAGATTTCTCTTTCGAAAATATCGATTCCTTTCAGCAGTCTTCCCTGCTGACCAGGCTGACCACTGATGTCGACTTCATTCAGATGGGTTTAAGAATGACGATGGTTATGGCTATCAGAGCCCCTTTTATGATGATTGCCGCTGCGACAGTAGCTTATGGCATCAACAGGGAACTGTTTGTGGTCTTTATTGTAGTAGCGCCGGTTTTAATAATTACAATCATTTTGCTGGCCAGAAAAGCTGTGCCGATGTTCAGACATATGCTTACTAAATTTGACGGCTTAAATGATCGGGCTAAAGAATATCTGACCAATGTCCGAGTAGTAAAATCATTTGTCCGAGAAGATTATGAGATTGAAAGATTTAAAGAAGTGAACCATGAACTGATGACTTCCTCTATTAAAGTCGAAGGATTACTGGTACTGATTTCGCCGATTATGATGCTGGCGATCTATTCAGCCATTATCGCAATTCTGTGGTTTGGCGGCCGGCAGATAATGATTGGCACAATGAAAACCGGGGAACTGATAAGTTTTATTTCCTATGTCTGGCAGATTTTAATGGGTTTAATTATGCTGGCGATGATCTTTATGCATCTGGTCAGAATAAAAGGTTCAATTGAAAGAATCAATGAGGTTTTAAACAGTGAATGTTTAATTGCTGACGGTGAATATCAGGGAACTCTGGAGGATGGTTCAATCGAGTTTAACGATGTAACCTTCCGATATGCTACCGGCAGCAGGGATGCTGTTATCAATGCCGATTTACATATCGCTTCAGGAGAGACAATCGGAATCATCGGCTCTACCGGTAGTGGAAAAACCAGTCTGGTGCAGCTGATTGCCAGACTGTATGATGTCAGCAGCGGCACTCTTTTAGTCGGGAAGCACAATGTCAAAGACTACAAGCTGGCTAATTTAAGAAAAGAAGTCGCTATGGTGCTGCAGCAGAATGTGCTGTTTTCGGGAACCATCAGAGAAAATCTGCTTTGGGGTGATGAAAAAGCCAGTCAGCAGGAGATAATTGAAGCCTGCAAGGTGGCTAATGCCCATGATTTCATCACAGCCTTTCCGGATGGCTATGAAACTTATTTAGGACAGGGCGGAGTTAATCTTTCCGGCGGTCAGAAACAGCGAATCTGTATCGCCAGAGCTTTACTGGCCAGGCCTAAAATAATCATACTGGATGACTCGACCAGTGCGGTTGATACGCAGACTGATGCTTCAATCAGAGAGGCTCTGAAAAAGCAGTTAAAAGATACCACAACTATTATCATCGCTCAAAGAGTAGCTTCGGTTATGGATGCTGATAGAGTGGTGGTTATTAACTGCGGCGAGATTGTCGCTGTTGATACCCCGGAAAACCTGTTAAAGACCAGTGAGATTTATCAGGATATTTATCACACCCAGATGGAAGGAGTTGAAATGTAATGTCAAGACGAGGAAGAAATTTCAATTATGAAAAACCAGAGAATATCAACGCCACCCTTAGAAGACTGCTGACTTATGTTTCCGATAAGATGCTGCTTATCGGTCTGGTGCTGGTTTTAGTCATGTCCAGTTCAGTCTTATCTATCTATGCCGTAAAACTGGTCGAACCAATAATCAATGAAGGTATTATTCCTTTGATCGGCAAAGAAATCACTTCCGAAAGTTTAGCGGTCTTTGTAAGATTGTTAGTTATCCTGGGAATTGTTTCACTGCTTTCAGCTCTTTTTGAATATATCTCAGCCAAAATCATGGTCAGGGTGACGAATAATACCTTAAACAGAATCAGAAATGAACTTTTCTCGAAAATGCAGAAGCTGCCACTTTCCTATTTTGACAGATATACCCATGGAGAACTGATGGCTCACTATACCAGTGATGTGGGAGTGATAAGAGAGGCCATCAGTCAGGGAATCACCACATTTTTAAGCAGTATAATTACCATTGTCGGAGTCTTTATTATGATGCTTAGTTATTCAGTAATGATGACCCTGGTGGTAATGGCACTTTTAGGACTGACATTTCTGGTAATACTATTATTTGCGAAAAAGAGTATGAACAACTTCAAGGCTCAGCAGGCGACAATAGCGGTGCTGAATGGCTATATGGAAGAAATGATGAACGGTCAGAAGGTGGTCAAAGTCTTTGTCCATGAAAATAGGGTCCGCGATGAATTTTTCGCTGTCAATGAAAAAGCCCGAAAAGCCAGCACCAAAGCTAATATCTATGCCGGTATTGTCGGACCTATCTCCAACAACATGAGTCATGTCAACTATGCTGTCTGCTCAATACTGGGAGCCTACCTGTGCATTATCGGCAGAATGAATGTCGGCAGACTGGCTTCTTTTCTGATGTATTCCAGAAATATCAGCCATCCGTTAAGCAGAGTCACGCAGAACTTTAACGCTCTGATCAGCGCTATTGCCGGAGCAGAAAGAATCTTCAAGGCAATTGATACCAAAGAAGAGATAGATGAAGGTAAAGTAACTCTGGTGCCGTTAACTTTCGACCTGGATAATTCTTTGCTTCAGGCAGAACAGAGAACTGGCCTATGGGCCTGGAAAAAGCCGGATGGTGAACTGGTCAGACTGAGAGGAGATGTCCGCTTTATCGATGTTGACTTCTCTTATGATGGTAAAAAGCAGGTTTTAAACAATGTTTCCTTCTATGCCAAACCGGGTCAGAAGATTGCCTTTGTGGGAGCAACCGGGGCCGGCAAGACAACAATCACCAATCTGATCAATCGTTTCTATGATATTCAGGCTGGTCAGATTCTATATGACGGTATTGATGTCAGAGAAATAGAAAAGGATTCCCTGCGCCGTTCGCTGTCTTTCGTTTTACAGGATACGCATCTGTTTACCGGAACAGTAATGGATAATATCCGATACGGCAAGCTGGACGCTACTGACGAGCAGTGTATCAAAGCTGCCAGATTAGCCAATGCCAATGAGTTTATCGAGATGCTTCCAGAGGGCTATAACACGGTTTTGACCGGTGACGGGGCTAACCTATCCCAGGGTCAGAGACAGCTTCTGTCCATCGCCAGAGCGGCTGTAGCCGATGCTCCGGTGCTGGTTCTGGATGAGGCCACCAGTTCAATAGACACCAGAACCGAAAAACTGATTGAAGAGGGTATGGACAATCTGATGGCCGGAAGAACCGTGTTTGTTATCGCTCACCGCTTATCAACAGTCAGAAACTCTAATGCCATTGTGGTGTTGGATAATGGTGAAATCATCGAAAGAGGAAGCCATAGCAGCCTGCTTAAGCAAAGAGGTCAATACTATAAGCTCTATACCGGTCAGTTTGAATTAGATTAAGGTCTTGAAAAAGACCTTTTTTATAAAAGAAAACCTGCTGCTGCAGGTTACTGATTTTGTTTTTTAGCCAGGTTTTTCCAGCTGACAACACCATAAATATCATTTATCAGAAAGATGATATTGGAAATAAAGACTGTCAGGATGCCGGTTTCTCCCCTTAAGAGCGGATATAGCCACAGTAATGTCGCAATGGTGTCTTTTATGATAAAGGTATAATAAGCCAGAACAGTCATCCGACTCAGAAAATAAAAGGCCAGTACCGAAATACAGATTGACAGAGCTGAAAGAAACAGCCGGTCGGTATTGAAATATTTTAATAGGAAATAATAGCCAAAATACATTATGACCTGAGAAAGAACAGCTAGAAAGATCTCTTTGTTTGTCAGTCTGTTGATGGTAATGGTCTTTGTTTCTGCGTTCTGATTTCTAATCCAGGAAATTATCCCATAGACGGTAATTGGGAAAATTATGAATATCGAGATGATTGCCTCGGAATAAATCTTGTGCCTTAAGGAAAAATAGGCATAAATCAGGCCATTGAAGGCACCTAAAAAATTACCAATTACTTTTCCTTTGGCAATATAGATGGCACTTGTAACTGACAGCAGCCCATAGACAGTGGTCAGCAAATCATTTTTAGCCAGAATGGATAAAATGAGCATGATTATTGACCCGCCAATCAGAAATGTCTTTTCAAACAGATTCCAGTCTTTCAGCATTTTTTCTCCTTCACATTGATAGTAAGTATAAACTAATTTGGGGGTAAATGCTATAATAATATAAAGATAAAAAAAGATTTAATCAAAAACCAACATAACAATATACAATTTGAATAATGACGATAAATAAGAAGCAGGAGGCGATGTAAGATGATTATTGTTGAACCGACAAAGAATCTGACCGGAGTTACAGTCCAGGGAGATTATTATGATTTTTCTGAACTGGCGGAGAGCATCTATCGGATGACGCTGATAAAAGAAAGCCTGGAGGATTATCATTACGGGCTTAAAAGCCGCCTGCAGGCGACATATTTTGATATGCGTCTGATTTCTAATACAGACCGGAAGGTAATTCTTAAAGAAAATAAACTGGCCAAAAAAGAGCTGGAAGCACTTAATCTGGCTGCTTCCGCTAAAAATGTCTACTACAGTGTGAACATCCTGTTTCCCGAAGCGATTTTTTTCGCGGCTGCTGTTCCCCGTCTCTATCTGAATGCTTCTTTAAGTTATGGGCTTGCCGGTAAAAGGCGTATGGAATATGACTTTTCACCAGCTTTCAAATATGCCGACTATCTTAAAGATGAAGCCAACTTAAATCTTTTATGTGCCGGCATCTGGCAGGCTTTAGGGAAAGTGATCGGTGATGAAGAACTGCAGGAACTTATAAGACTAAGGACAAGAGTCCGGGAGACTTATTTCAACTATGTCACCAATTATATTGATAAGCTGAATCTGGAGCTGATCAAGACAGATGTTTCTAAAAGAAATGAAAAAATCAAAGATATTGCCAAGAGAATCATCGAAAAATCTAAAGATTATCTGAAACTGGAAGAGGATTACAGATCTGAGGCGGAAAAACGCGGGAAATCAATATATGATCTTTATAATCCTGATTTCCAGGGTCCAAAAGAATCTGAATGGTAATATCAGCTTCCTTTACGGAAGATTAAGGAAGGAGGAAAACAGAGTATGAAGGTGATACTGGTAAACGGCAGTCCCCATCTGAAGGGGACCACCAATGCTGCCTTAGAGGAGATATGTAAAGTTTTAAAGGAAGAGAATATCGAAACCGAGATCTTCTGGCTTGGCAACGAGCCGATTGCCGGCTGCATCGGCTGTCAGGCCTGTCGTAAAAACCAGACCGGCTGCTTTAGAAATGACATTGTAAATCAGTTTCAAGAAAAGGCTAAAGAGGCTGATGGCTTTATTTTTGGCTCGCCAGTTCATTATGCCGGTGCTTCAGGAGCCTTAACAACTTTTTTAGATCGCCTATTCTATTCAGCTGATAGAGAAACCTTCAGACTTAAACCGGCAGCGGTAATAGCAGCTGCCAGAAGAGCTGGGGCTACCTCAGCCTATAGCCAGCTGATCAAGTATCTGGGTATTTCGGAAATGCTGATTATCTCTTCCGGTTACTGGAATATGGTTTTTGGCAGTAATGCCGCTGATGCCAAAGAAGATCTTGAAGGGCTGCAGACAATGAGAACCCTGGCCAGAAATATGGCTTACTGTCTTAAATGCATTGAAGCAGGAAAGAAAACCGGCCTTGAACTGCCAGAGACCGAAAAAGAGAAGTTCAGAACAAATTTTGTTCGTTAAATCAGAGAGGTGCTTACTATGAAATACAATATCGTCTGTAATGAGAAGCTTGGCCTGCTTGGCTTTGGCCTGATGAGACTGCCATTAACAGAAAATGGCGAAATTGATCAGGTCCGTTTTGAAGAGATGATTGAATATGCTCTTAATAATGGCATTAACTATTTTGATACGGCCTATCCTTATCATAATGGGACTTCCGAAATTGCCGCCGGTAAGGCTTTGGCCAGATATCCAAGGGACAGCTTTTATCTGGCTACCAAATATCCAGGTCATCAGATAGTTTCAACAGTATATGACCCTGAAGAAATATTTGAAGAACAGCTGAAAAAATGCCAGGTCGATTATTTTGATTTCTACCTGATGCACAATGTCAATGATAAATCGATTGAAATATACCTGGATGAAAGATGGGGCATTGTTGATTACTTTATTGAACAGAAAAAACGGGGCCGAATTAAACATTTAGGTTTCAGTACCCATGCTGAACTGAAGAATATCGAGAAATTTCTGGATGTCTATGGCCAGGAAATGGAGTTCTGCCAGATTCAGCTGAACTATCTGGACTGGACCTTACAGCAGGCCAAAGAAAAATATGAATTTCTAACCGCCAGAAATATTCCTGTCTGGGTAATGGAACCGGTAAGAGGAGGAAGGCTAGCCACTCTTAATGAAGAAAATGAAAAGAAACTGCGCTTACTGAAGCCTGACAGATCGATTGCCAGCTGGGGCTTTGAGTTTTTAAAAACCCTGGACAATGTCAAGATGGTGCTAAGCGGAATGAGCAATATTGATCAGATGAGAGACAATGTCAGTACTTTCAGTGATGAAAACATTATCAGTGAAGATGAAGTAAAGTTTTTGCTGGAGATGGCGGAAACTCTAAAGAAAGGGGTACCTTGCACCAGATGTGAATACTGTCTTGAGGGCTGTCCGATGAATTTAGAAATTCCGGCATTAATAAATATATATAACGATTTAAAGGTCTATCCATCTTCTAATATTGCGATGAAGATTGAATTTATGGCTGAAGAAAAAAAGCCGCAAAACTGTATCGGCTGCGGCAGCTGCAGTAATATCTGTCCTCAGAATATCGATATTCCCGGCTGTCTAAGGGAGCTGACAGAGATAATGGAAAAACTGCCAAGCTGGAAACAGATCTGCCTGGAAAGAGAAGAGGCAGCTAAGAAAGCCCAATGAAAAATCCTCCCATCAGGAGGATTTACTTTTTGTTCCAGGCTTTTTCCAGAAGCGGTAAAGAGGATTCTTTAACCATGTTGAGATTTATAGGAGTAAGGGTCATATAGCCATTATCCAGGGCGTATAAATCGCCAGATAGGGAATGGTTGGTGTAATTGAAGGTAAAGCCGTTACTTCTGGTGTTGTAGTAATAATACTGACCATCAAAGGTTGGAGTCAGATCCATATGATAGGTCGGATAACCGCCAAAACCAGCTACGACATAGCCTTTGATCTGTTCTTCCGGCAGGTTTGGAACATTCAGGTTTAAGACAAAATCCTTATTAAAAGGCTGTCTGATAAACCACTGAGCTACTTCAAAAGCAGCTTTAGCCGCCGCTGAATACTCAAAACTGTCGGCCCAGCCTAGGGAAACCGCCATTGCCGGTATGCCAAACGGCAAGGCTCCGCAGGCAGCCCCGCAGGTGCCGCTGCTGGGGATATCACTGGCCAGATTGCCACCTTCATTGATTCCGGAAATTACAAAATCAATATCTTCAACCAGCACTGAGAGACCCAGTTCCACACAGTCTTTGGGAGTGCCAAAGACTTTATAGCCGACAGTCTCTTCATCGTACATTTCTTTTTCAACTTTGATAATCTTGTTAAAAGAGATGGAATGTCCAGCTCCTGACTGATGCTCAGCTGGGGCTATAACTATTACTTCTCCTAATTTCTTCATTTCCCGGACCAGGTATTTTAAACCTTCGGCATAGAAACCGTCATCATTAGCGACCAATATTCTCATAATTTACCCACTTTCTTTTTTTTATCGTCGTATCAATTAAAACATTATTTAAGGGGATGTTCAATCATAAAAAAAATAAAAGCCTTTTCAGGCTTTTACGGGCTGCTGCTGAAAGAGACTGGATAACCCCAATAGCAGGGTGGGAAAAGAGATGACAAACAGAAAGGCTAGGTAATTAAAGATTAGCAGGGCTTCAAAAGAAAACAGTACCACCAGGATAAAATCAGCCAGAGCAACAATGACAAACACAGCAGATAGCATCATAATACTGGCAACATAACAATACTTCTGTTCAGCAGCACTTAAAGTAGAGGTGGCCTTGTGATAAATAAGATTAAACAGGGTGATGAATAAACCGACATAGACATGATTGACAGATATTTCTTTCAGCTGATTGATAAAGACACCGATAACAATAAACTGCAGAGCAACAGCTGCCAGATCAAGAAGGTCTAATGTGACTTTTCCTTTTTTGATAATGATTATGACAGTTAAAGTCAGAACTGCCAAAACAATTGAAACAACAGACAGGATGTAATGCTGGTTGATAAATCCAGCCAGCGCAAACAGCATCAGAGTAAAAGATGAGATAACTAAATAAGAATTTTTCATAGTGTGAACCTCCTGATTACGGTTATATTCTAACAGCTTTACCGAAAATGGCTGTGTAAATTATTGGACTGTGATATAATGGATATGGTGATGAGAATGAGTAATAAAAAAAGAATAATGAAGGTGCTGGAATACTTAAAAGAAAACACTAACTATGATAATGGCGCTAATGCTGAAGTATTGATTTCCTATCTGAAAACCCAGTCAATTGAGGTGGAAAGAAAGACCATTTACAACGATATTAAGCAGCTGGATGAAATGGGCTATTCAATCGCTAGAAATAAAGATGGCTATTACTATGATGATGAAATGTTTGAAGCCAGTGAACTTAGAGTGCTTATTGATATGGTTAAGGCCAGCAGGTTTTTAAGCTGGAAAACAAGCAGTGAAATTATCGAAAAGATAATCTCTTTAACCAACAGGTTCAATCGAAAGATAATTGACAGCGGTGATTACTTTAATAAAAAGACTGAATATGCTGATTTGCTGACCAACGTCGAAAAACTATTGGAGGCTATCAGTGAGAAAAGGGAAATCAGATTCCGATACTTTGATCTGGATGAAAAAAGGAAAAAGAAATATCGGGGCAAAAACTATGTCTATTATCCGATAAATATGCTGGTTGATGATGATAAGTATTATCTGATCTGTTATGGAGAGAAATATAAAGACTTCAATAATTTCAGACTGGATAAGATGGATTCGATTGAAATACGGGAAAATACCTATGAGGAGATTGAATTTGATGTCAATGAATATATGAGACAGACCTTCGGCATGTTCAGCGGGGAAAAAATGTCGGTAAAACTGAAGTTTGACAAGAGGCTGTTTTCGGAAATTGACAGTCAGTTTGGCGAAGAGATGATTCTGACGGAA
>JARKSP010000016.1 GCA_029974225.1 Erysipelotrichaceae bacterium | reverse complement strand
TTTTAGTACAAATGAAGTTAACAATAGCAGATATGAAATTACGAAAACAGATTTTCGTAAAATCTTATTAAGGTCGCTACCTTTAGATGCAAGCTGGAACTATGAGCGTCAACAACATTTAGCATGGTCATACACAATGTGTTATGTAACTAGAAAACTATATGATGATAAGGATGATATTAAAAGAGCGCTACATAGACATTTGGAATTTATGGCCATCACACCGCATCTTTCTCCATTATTATATGGAATAGTAACATCAATGGAAATTGAGAATGCTCAAAACCCTGATTTCGATGAAACCAGTATTAGTGCGGTTAAATCAAGCTTGATGGGTCCTCTTGCTGGAATTGGAGATTCACTTTTCTGGGGAACTTTAAAAACTATTGCAGCAGGTGTTTCAATCTCGTTAGCGATGCAAGGCAATGCCTTAGCGCCTTTGATGTTTATTTTAATCATTAATGTTCCTGCTATTTTTTCTAGATATTTCGGTCTAAAATATGGCTTGAAGTATGGAGCTAAATTATTTAGTGATGCAAAAAGTAGAACCTTATTTGGAGATATTACTAAAGCTGCAACAATCATGGGATTAATGGTTGTTGGTGGCATGGTAGCTTCAATGGTTTCGTTTAAACTAGCCTTATGTATTACTGTAGGTGATAGAACGGTTTTAATTCAGTCATTTATTGATGATATAATGCCTAATTTATTTCCTGCTGTAATTTTTGTGGTAATATACTACGCAATAGGAAAAGGTGTTAAAGCACAAACGATTGTTCTTTTAATGTTCATCTTAGGAGTACTCTTATCGTTCCTAAAAATTGTTTAGACAAAGAAAAGATACAATAATTATTTGTTAAATTAACACCTTAGATTTGTGGAGCAACAATTTATACTAACTGTTATGCAAGCGTTATGACTAAGTTGTTGCTTCCTTCTTTTTAAGTATTAAATACAAATAAATAAATGTCAAGTTTCAAGGATAAAAAAGCGTTTTTATCTATGATTTTATGCAAATAAAATATTAAAAAAGAGTTACCTCTGCTCTGAAAAAGAGGATGAAGAAAGGAAAAGGTATGTGTAATTATTCAATATAACGAATGATATAAACGTACCAGGATTAATAATGGATCATGGAAATAAGTTGATTATGCAAATAGATAGTCTAACTGATTTAGTAGAACATCAATTATCTATGTCATTTGAAAATGTCGAAGAATGTTTATCTTTTTCAGATATATTAAACGTTAGAAGAGTAATTATTACAGGTTCTGGTGATTCCTATGCATCAGGCATAGCGTTAAAAAAGTTTTTTGAAAAATATGGAGACACATTCGGGGTAGATATTGTTAGGCAAATATATTTTACTAGATATGTTAGTAAGGATAATTATGAAAAAGATTCCCCTGGAAGCACATTACTTATTGGTATTAGTAATGGCGGTGAATCTTCAAGAACTGTTGAAGCACTTTCAGTTGGTAATGATTTAGGTTACCTTACGTTAGCTATAACTAATAATAAAGAAAGCAGATGTGCGAAACTTGCAGATAGAACATTGCTGATGGATTTAGCTAAACCTGAATATGTCAGTGTTGGACTTCGCAGCTATTTAGCAATGCTGTTTTCTTTAACAGCCTTAGTTGTTAAATTTGGCAGAGTTAGAGGCATAATCAGTTCAATGTATGAAAATAATGTCAAAAAAGAAATATTAGAGTTATTCAAAAAATATAACAACAAATATGAAGACTATAAAACCCAAGCTAAAAAAATAGCGGAAAAAATATACGATTCAGTTGTTATTGATTTTATTGCGGATGATAGCCATTTGGCTTCAGCATATTTTATTGCCGCCAAATTTTCAGAATGTACTGGGAAACTCTTTAGTATTGAAGAATCTGAGACCTGGTGTCATCTTCATGCTTATCTGAAAGCTGCAAAACCAATTCCAACTTTTATATTAGCTCACAAGGACCAGGGAAGTTATTCTAGATTAATTGAAACAGCTGCTCATGCTAGAAAAATCGGTAGAGACGTGTATGTTATGGGTGATATAAATATAGAAGATTTTGAAGGATGTGAAGTAATTAAATTACCACATATTGAAAAAGGCTCATATCAGCATATTTATTATGAATATATTCCAGCGAGTTTAATTGTTGGCTATGTTCAAAATATTGTTAAAACCGATGATTTCTGCACTAAAAAACACTTACAGTATGGTACAACCAGATCTAGTAAAGTTTTGAATCTAGAAACGATTATAAATCAGTAAGTGATATATGAAAGGAATATAGAGATGATGCAAAAAATAATTGAGCGTTTAGACTATTCTGTTGGGAAAAATATCACTCATAAAATAAATGATTTATTAAAGAAAACTTCATATGATGAAGGTTTTATACATATAAAAACCGATTCAGATACAGCTTCTTTAGTTCTTACAAATAGTTTTGATGATAAAACCTATGCTGATGTGGTAGACGAAGTTAATCGAAATTTTCCAATAATGGTAAATTATGCAACAGTTATTTCTCCTAGAAATGCTGCTGCAAGAGTAAAATCTACAATTCTTGGTGAATCATTAACACTAACTTTTAAAGATTTAAAAGTAAACTTAGGTTCTTCACAAGCTATCATTGCTTTTGATTTTGATGGTCCTAAAGATGTTGGTTTTGAATGTTTTCTTTATGGTGTTAAAAGCAATCATAATGAAGTAATAGCGGTTAAAACAAAAAAGAAAGATATGATAGATATAAAGGATTTGATTGAAGCATCAATAAAAAATAAAAACATTATTAATGGTCTAGTACATGTCTTTGTTCCACATTCTACCGCAGCGTTAACTGTTTATGATAAAAATATAGAAGCTGTAAAAAAACTAGAGATTATAATGAATCATTTAATACCAGATCGAATAGATTTTAAACATCGCGAAACTCCAGCCGATTCTGCTGGTCATATAAAATCAGCAATGTGGGGGGTGGCAAGAATGTTTGCGATAGTCGATGGCAAAATAAAGTTACCTAAAGATCAAACAATATATTTTTGTGAGTTTGATGGGCCAAGAAACAGAAGGGTTATAACCACATATTATGGGGGTAAGGAAAATGAGAAGTAAAAACAATGTTAAACAACAAGTTATCAGTTTATTTGATTTAATACCAGATTATACAGAAGAGTTAGCAAGAAAAGTGGATTTGTTAATAACTGAAGAAGTAGTTGCTAAATATAGAAGAATATATTTTGTCGCCACTGGAGATTCATATAGCGCTTGTCTAGCTGGTATAAGAATATTTGAAAGCATTGCCAGTAAGTATGCGGTAAAATTTATACCAATTAAAGCCACTGACTATACTAGATATCTGGATTTTACCGATATCAATAAAAACGAGACACTAGCAATTATTGTAAGTGTTTCCGGTAATGGTAGTAGAGTAGTAGAAGCGGTCAAAAGGTCTTTAAAGGTTGGTGTAGATACTTTGCTAATTACCAGCAATGAAAATTCATATGTTTATAATGAAGTTACAATGAAATTATTTATGGATGTTCCAGATTATGAATTCCATAAATCAGCCCTTAAAACATATTATGCTTCAGTAGTTTCTTTATATCTAATGGCAGCTAAGTTCAGTGATCAAAAAAATGAGAAAAAAGCCCTGGAAAAGATGCTGGGAGAAATAAATCATTACACTAATTTGTATAAAGAAAAATACACAGAATATGAAACATTGATGAGTGAACTGGCAGAAAAGTTTGTTAATGCAAAATCAGTTACAGTAATTGGAGATAAAGATGAAGAGCCATCTTGCAGGTTTGCTGTAAGTAAAGTAATTGAGCTTACTGGTATCCATTCAAGATGGGATGACTCGGAAGAGTGGGGTCACATTAATTATTTTAATAATCTATCAGGATTAGAAAATCCGGTGTTCTTTTTTGGAAACAGTAAACATAAAAACATTTCTAGAATAATGGAAACTATTGAGCAAACGATTAATATTGAAAAACCGGCAGTTTTGTTTGCTGACGAAAACTTTCCTTTTGAAAAACTAAATAAAAAATGTAAGGTAATTAAGTTGCCTAAATCTGAAAATAGTTATATGCAACCCTTATGTTCATATTTACCAATGACGCTATTCGCTTATCAACTTTCAGAACTTCTAGAAGAGGAGCCATTTAGAGGAAACCTTGTTAAAGAAGAGGATAATACAATTGTATATAGTAAAGTAGTTGTATTTGGGGAGAAGCCTAATGAACAATTATAAAAAGTATGTTAATATAACGAAACAAATCAATACATTGATAGGCAAAAATAAACTGAAAGAAGGATTCTTAGTCATCCAGTCTTTGAACTCAGGTATTAGTGTCATAACAACAAGTGATGAAAGAAGTATATCAGATTTTGAAAGTCAAATGGATTATATTTTTCCTCGACTTTTGAAAAATGATGAGGAAGATAAGCTATTGAATAATTTTATTAGTAACCTGATTGGTAACGCAATAGAAATCCCAGTCATTAATTCAAAAGTATCACTTAGATTTAATGAAGAAATATACTTGTTAAACCATCAGAAAAAAGAAAAAGTTGAGTTGCATATTTCAATGCTGTCAGACGATTATTCTTGTCAAGATGATATTTGTATCATAATACCTCACTTTTAAATTTTACATCAAAAAAGTGTACCCAATTTTAGAACTTATAATTTATGGCTTGTGCACTTTTTTGATGTCAATAGTTTTCGATACTTTTCCCCAAAATAGGGCAATGGTGGTAAATAATTTTTTGAGTTTATCCTCATTTTATATGAATGTCAAAAATAAATGTTTAAAAAAACATAATTTGTTTGGAAAAAGTTAAAGTGGTATAATGAGAGTAAGTTGAGATATAAAATCTGGAAAGGAGATTGAATAATGAAAAAGAAATCAATATTAATGTTTTTAATCATATTTATTCTTACATATTTTGTATTTACTCGTTTTATGTTGGAAAAAACTCATATAGATGGAGGAAATGCTGATTGGTGGTTGCACCACTTAAGTCGTTATTTCGCATTTAAGACTCTATCATCAGCTTCCATAGCAGCGCTCCTCACATGGTGTTTCAATGGTGAAAAAATTACGCTGCTGAAAATAATATTAGTGTTTTGCTTTGCGTTTATACTTACCTATGTAATCTTAAATCATATTATGTTAGAAAGAATGGTTTATGAAAATAATGTAATTGAATGGTGGTTAAAACAGCTGAGAAGAAATTGGCAATTTAAAACAGGTATATCATGTTCTGTTGCCACAGCAATTTTTTTAGTAACCTATATATTTTCTAAAAAGAAAAGTGTAGCATATTAAATAGGAGTAATAAAAAGAGGCTATAAAGAAATAGTTATTCATTAATTTAGGGTAACCGAGAAATTTTAGAGTTTGTTCCAATCTTTTAGAGTCACTTTTAGGGCGAGATGGATATGAAATAAAATGAAACAAGACCCTAAAACTTTGCACAATCTATAAACTTTAATGGGGACTTGAAAAAGTGACCTTTAATTTTTGGTGGGGACTTAAAATTTTAAAAAATAGTATATATTATCCGTTTATGAATATTCCATATTTATCTATTAGACATGTTTGGATGCAAGATAGTTTTATAGCAGATGAATTGTATAAACTTATAAGTTGTTTAAGATAATTGAAAAATGCATTTAAAATAAGCTACAACAGATTATAATGTTCATATGAAATATGCAGAAAGGAGAATTGTTAATATGGAAAGTAAGGAACAATATTTTAAGGAATTCAATACAGAAGATTTACTTAAACTTATGAATATCTATCTATCTGAATGGTGTCACAGAGATGAATTGTTATGGAAGCAGGTTTATACTTATTTTTATGCGACGCTTATTGTTCTTTTTTTACCAAATCTAACTATATTTGTTGATTTACATCTTGCATCATTCCCAAGCATTGTTTTCCCAATAATTGCTTTGATAATGTCTGCTGTATTTTTCTATGTTTCTATGGGATACACAAAACGTTTGGCTGCCATTGGAGATACTTACCAAAAAATCATTGATTTTCTTCCTCCTGATTTGCGACGAATCAGAATTTCGGAAATGTCTAAAAGGTGCAACAAACTTTTTACTCAAAGAATGAGTGTTATTCTCTGTGTACTGATGTTTGGAAGCTTATTCATAATGTCCTTAGTAATGATAATCTATTATTATAAGTAGCTCTATTATGTTGAACTAGACCACATAATAGCACGTTTATAGCAAGGGCTTTATCAACAATGGACTTGTGATAATACTAATAGTATTAATAACCTTAACTACATATACAATTTATGTAGATTTCTATTTCCATTATTTGTCGTAATTAAATTCAATTTTTTAGAAATGTATTAATTATATAGTTACATAGCTTAGATTTGAAAAAATAATTAAAAAAATTCAAATTTTTATGATTTTTTTGAAGTTTTTTTCGTTATATTTTACTTCAATAATATAGAATTAATAGAGAAATAGAAAAGCAGGCTGTAAAGGAGTTTTTCAAATAATAAGCACTAATTAAAAAGATATTTTCTTTTTGCGCTGATAAGAAAAACAAAATCGATTGCTGTAGAGTTTTAAATTTAATAGATCTATTGTAAATTGAGTGCAACATCTGACGTGAATAAACAAAATAACTTTTGCATGGATGAATTCTAAAAAATTAGAGTTTATATTTAAAATAATCATTAATTTTACATTTAAAAAGTTTTTGAGTTGTGATAAAAAAGTAAAAAATTGTGTTGACATACTGGTTATAACCAGTTAAAATTAAATTACAATAGGGTGAGCAAATATGATTAATATCTATGACAAGGTTCCGCTTTACTATAAGCTGGCTGAAACTCTTGAGGAACAGATCAATGATGGTGTCTATGCCAAAGGTGAAAGAATACCTTCAGAAAGAGAACTTTGCGAAATGCATGGGGTTTCCAGGATGACAGTTAGACTGGCGATAGATGAACTGGTTAAAAAGGGAAAACTGGAAAAGGTCCAGGGGAAGGGAACCTATGTCCTTTCCAAAAGCATTGTGCAGAGTCTCAACAAAGTGTATAGTTTTTCAAGAGAAATGGACAAGCAGGGTAAAGTGTCTTCTACCAGAATAATAAAAAGAAAGATAGTAGAGGCTGACAGTAAGCTGGCCAAGAAACTGAGAGTGCCGATTGGGGAAAAACTCTTATACATTGAAAGACTGAGACTGGCTGAAAATGTCCCGATAGTTGTTGAAAAAACATGGTTTATATATAGTGTCACACCGTTTTTACTGGATATTGATTTCACTGAAAAAGGTTTATATAAGACCTTGGATGAGGACTATGGCATCAGATTTAATAAGGCGATTGAAACATTCAATGCCACCCAACTGAACCCAAATGAATGCAAATTACTGAATTGCCCGAAGAATCAGTACGGACTGCTTGTAAAACGTGTATCTTATTGTAACGATAAGATTATCTGCTGTTCATCACTGGTTTCCAAGGGAGATATATTTGAATTTACAGTAGTCTTAACTGGCTGATTTATGGTTTAGAACCAGTTTTAATTTCATATTAAGTGGTTATAACGTTATAACAACGGAGGGAAAATGATTAAAGACTTTTTAACAGAGGAAAAAGTGATAACTAATGTCAGTGTCGATACCTGGCAGGATGCAGCCAGATACGCAGGAAACATATTGCTGGAAGCAGATAAGGTGAATGAAGAATTTATCGATTCTATGATTGAAGTTGTTAACAAATATGGTCCGTATATGATTCTTGTCCCTAAGGTATGCTTTTTTCACGGCGAGCCAGGGGTTAATGTCAAAGAAAACTGTCTATCATTAGCTGTTTTTGAAAAACCGGTCTATTTTAAGGAGTTTGCTAATCAGCAGATCAACTGTGCCTTTGCCTTTGGGGCGACTGATAAAGATTCACATATGGAAATGCTTGTGAATTTAGTCAGTATATTACGCGACAGGGAATTCATTGAGATGATTACCCATAATGCTGGAAAAGAGGCAATTATGGAAAAAATATCTAAATACTAACTAAGGAGGGTATATGAAACAACTAGAGTATTATGAAATCGTTAAAGAACAGTTAGAACGTCAGATGACAGAAGAGGCAGAGAATATTGAGAAGGTGGCTCAGTACTGTGCTGATTCAATAACCAAAAAAAGAGTTATTCATGTTTTTGGCTGCGGTCACTCTCAGATGTTTGCCATGGAGGTATTTTATCGGGCAGGTGGTCTGGTGCCGGTCAATGCTCTGATAATTCCTCATTTAGCTTTATTTCCTAAGGCTAAATTAAGCACCATTCAGGAAAGGGTGGAAGGCTTCAGTGGTGAGTATTTAAAACTGGAAAACACCTCAGCCGATGACACGATGATTATTGTATCAATCTCCGGTAGAAATGCTGGAGTTGTCGATATGGCGTTAGAAGCTAAAAAGATCGGCATGAAGGTTGTGGCCTTAACATCAAAGGAATTCTCCGGCAGTGTATCAAGTCGTCATTCTTCGGGTATGCATTTAAAAGATGCAGCTGACGTGGCTATTGATATTAAATGTGTATCCGGCGATGCCTGTCTGTCAATGCCGGGCATGAGAGATAAGTTTTCCGGTACCTCTACCATTCTGGGTATGATGGTTATGAATGCGATTATGGCTAGAACAATTGAACTGTGTGTGGAAAGAGGATATACACCGCCTGTTTATGTAAGTTCCAATTTAGATTCAGGTGATGTCATAAATGCAGAATATATAAAACAATATCGTGATTTGGTCACATGCTTATAGGAGGATAGTGGAATGCTGAAAATTATTACCGTTTGTGGATTAGGGGTAGGATCATCATTAATAATGAAGATGACCGTAGATTCGGCAATGAATCAACTGGGAGTTAAGTGTAACATCGAGCACTGGGATATGGGAACTGTCAAAGGTAAACCATGTGATTTCATTGTTACAACTGAAGAATTCAGAAAAAACTTCGCTGATCAGGACAATGTTGTCTACCTGGAGAATATGGTAGATGCCAGCGAGGCTAAAAATAAATTAGAACAGTATTTAAAAGAGAAAGGAATTATTTAAGGAGGTAATATTAAATGCTAGATTTCTTGATTAACATTCTCGAAACGCCCGCAATCGTTTTGGGTCTGGTAGCGCTTATCGGTTTATTGCTGCAGGGAAAAAGCGCGGCTCAGGTTTTCTCTGGTACAGTCAAGACAGCTTTAGGGATGCTGGTTCTTGGTGCCGGAGCGGGGTTAATTGTTGGAGAGATTCTCCCTTTTGTGGATTTATTTTCATTGGTATTCAATCTGCAGGGGTTTGCTACTTCATCAGAAGCGGTAGTAGGAGCGATGCAGAGTGCTGTACCGGTAATTGCCAGTACCAGTGCCCTGATTATGGCAGTTGGTTTTCTGGTAAACGTGATTGTTGCCAGATTCAGTCCGCTGAAATACATTTTCCTGACTGGACATATGATGTGGATTCTATCAGTCGCAATTGCCGGAAGCTTATATGTAGGTGGCTTTAATGAAACAATGATCATTGTTGTCGGTGCCATATTGCAGGGACTGGTGATGGTAATTTTGCCGGCTATTGCTCAGCCTACAATCAGACTGATTACCAAATCTGATCAGTTTGCCTATGCTCATCTGACAACCTTAGGAACGGTTCCTGCTGCCTATATTGGTGGACTGTTAGGTGACAAGAGTAAGAATGCTGAAGACATTAAACTGCCGGAATCATTGAGTTTCTTTAAAGATACATCAATGTCGGTAGCAATCGTTATGGGAATCTTCTATCTGATTGTCGTACTGCTGGCTGGACCGGAAGCGGTAGCAGCTCATGCCGGGGCTCACAATTATATCGTATATGGTATTTTAAAGGCCTTAGGCTTCACCGCTGGTATTCTGGTATTACTGCAGGGGGTAAGAATGTTCTTAGGTGAACTGGTACCGGCTTTTAAAGGTATTTCTGACAAACTGGTACCTGGTGCTGTTCCGGCATTAGATGTACCGGCATTATTTGCCTATGCACCTAACAGTCTGATGATTGGCTTTGTCACAGCAGTTGTGGGTATGATTGTCGGTATGCTGGCTTCTTCAGTATTATTCAAATCCGTACCGCTGGTTTCAATTATCGGTGCCTTCTTCACCGGTGGTGTTGCCGGTATTTTCGGTAATGCTAGAGGTGGAACCCGTGGGGCTATTATTTCCGGATTTGTCTATGGCTTCTTATTGATTGTTGGTTCAGGATTCCTGTTTACCATCTTTGACTATGCTGCCTATGGAGCTGCCGGAGTTGGTCATGACTGTATCGACGTAATGGTAATAATGACAATTCTGAAACAGCCATATATTGGTATCGCTATAATTGTTGCCTCATTTATACTGCTGTGCTGGTTAAATAGAAAACCGGCAAAATAGTCAATTATAGAATTTGAAAAAGAGGTAGCTGACAAGTATTAGGCATTGTTTCATCCTTTTAAGGGTCAGATAAATTTAAAACAGAATGAAATCTGACCTTAAATAGAAAAGAAGTGATTTTTAAACAAATTCACTTCTTTTTAGGTGTGCTTATCAGGAAATAAAATAAATATTTAATACCCGGATGCGATAAGCCAGTGTTAGCTATAGCGGTTTTTAAAATCAGAATTTATACAGAATTGGGAAAATCTTTATCAGAATTTTACTTGCTTTTATGATGTAATCTGTGTGTATCATAATTGTGACGGGTGATGCAAGACAGGCGTTACCAGTTATCACTAATATAAGAAAATATGAAATATAAATGTTTATGTATAGCCAGGGAAGGAAAAAAAGTCAGTTATGAAGATAAAAAGTTTGATTATTATATGCAGTCTGATATGTATGCTGATGGTAAACCTGATTGCCCCATATCAGGTTAGGGCAGCTGACATCGATAATGATAGTTTCAGTGACATTGGTCGGAGAATTGAAGAATATGTTGCTCAAAACAAGGAAACAACAGCAGGAATGAGTGTTGCAGTCTTTAGTGAAAAAGAGACTTTGTATCGAAACTCATTTGGTTATACAGATATGGCCAATAAAGTTCCTGTTACCGAAGATAGTGTAATGGAATGGGGTTCCGTTTCCAAGCTTTTAGTCTGGGTAAGTGTAATGCAGCTGGTTGAACAGGGAAAAATAGTGTTGGAAGAGGATATTAACAGATATCTGCCGGAAGGTTTTCTGAAAAACAGAGTTTTTTCTGAACCGCTAACGATGCTTAATCTGATGAATCACAATGCCGGTTTTGAAGAAACCATCATCGGCATGGCTACCGATAAAGCAGAGCGTATTATTTCTCTGAAAGAATATTTACAGACCTATCAGCCCAGACAGGTGTTTAAACCAGGATTAGTCTGCGCCTACAGCAACTGGGGTACCACTCTGGCGGCCTATATTGTGGAATGTGTTTCCGGTATCTCATATGACAGCTATGTCAGAAAGCATATTTTTGAACCGTTAGGAATGAATGATACCGCCATTAGACCAGATTTAAGTGATAATCAGTCAGTCAAGGAAAAAAGGATGGCGCTTAAAATATATCAGGGTCTAAAGGAAATTGAACCGAACATGAACTACATTATCATGTATCCGGCCGGAGCCTGTACTTCAACTATCGGTGATATGCAGAAATTCGCCCAAGCCCTTTTATCAAAGGAGACAGTCCTGTTTAAAAATCCGGGAACCTATCAGCTTCTGTTTTCACCATCGCTATACTTTCCAGAAACCGACATTCCCCGAAACTATCATGGCTTCTGGGCCTTAGATAACTTTGCCAGCCCTATAATTGGCCATGGCGGTAATACAGCCGGCTGTTCCAGCCATATTCTGCTGGACTTGGAAAATGGCATCGGCATGGTCATTCAGACCAATCAGGCCGGTGAACATATTTACAACTATCTGCTGCCGGAACTGCTTTTCGGCAGCTATCAGGGACCTAAAACAGCTTATGTCGGTTTAGCCAGAGTCGCCAGAACCATTAGTCACGGACCTTTGAAAATCTACAGTCTGCTGTCGGTGGTGGGTATTGAAGAAAATGATTTCAATGAGTACGCCATTACCAGAAATGATGAGCTTGATACTGATGTTATCGCCGGTCCTTACTGTGATTTTCTTAAAATTGGAATCAGGGATATTATTTGGGATATCATAGTGCTGGTTCTGTATCTGCTGAGTCTTATTTACTGTCTGGTAAACATTTTAAGACATCTGATAATTTTCCTTGTTCGAAAAATCAGAAAAAAGAACAGCCCCGACAGAATGCCGTTTTTCTATCCGTTAGCGATAGTCCTGGTTCTTTTTCCGGTGATAGCCTTTGTTTTGATTATTCCATCTTTATTATCTTTTAAACAGTGGTTTTTAATTTCCTACCGTCTGGTCTTTGCCGCAATTGGCTTAGCCGCTTTGGTAATGCTGTTTTTAATTGTTTATGGCTTCAGACAGTTTAAGAAAGGCAAGACAGCCTATCTTAAGCCTTGGGATCTGTATGGTATCTGTATCTGCTTGCTGATAGCAGCTGTTAATATTATTTACTGGCAGATGGGCTGTTTCTGGCTGATATAGGTCATGATTTAAGTACTATTTACAGGGGAGAATGACATAATAATGCTAAAGGAGAGAAACTTAGTAACCTAAAAGGTTTCAGAGCTTTCGCAAAGCACGAAATTTGAAAATTGCTGTATTGCTTAAGCAACACAGCAATCCTTTTCCTCTTTAATACATTTGTGAAATTCAGATAAAGTTTTACAAGTGGCTTTATTTTCTCGCAAAGACTGAGAGAATTTCTATACACATATTATTTGATGGTTATGAAAATGCATTATAACTGTGTCGGTCAATCTAAATACCCGATATGTGACC
This sequence comes from Erysipelotrichaceae bacterium, assembly GCA_029974225.1. Taxonomy (GTDB): domain Bacteria; phylum Bacillota_I; class Bacilli_A; order Erysipelotrichales; family Erysipelotrichaceae; genus UBA1783. The sequence continues at coordinate 20,445 of JARKSP010000016.1, read as the reverse complement.
ATTTCAAAACTGAAATTCTTGATACAAACAAGAAAATGAGTAGCAGTAAGCTACTTCAAGTCAAAAAATATCTAATTGCTGAGTGTTTAGGATTTGAGAATATGCTATCTTCTCAAATCCTGTAAGAACACTCGCAATGTGTAAAGACTCAACAATTTATACAATGTACCCTCTGTTAAAACATGGTTTAATTAATCAATTCTGAAAATGTGTCATAGCACATTTCTTCTGTCAGCAGCTTTATCCAATCGAAGATACGTTCATCTTCTCTGTTGCCAACGCGATCAAGCAGGTCTTGCCACTGCCTCCAAGTTAATTTTTCAACAGTTTTTTTATCTTGTTGAGATAAAATATAGAATTTCTGATAAAAACTACGTGTCACAGAATGTGCACCTTCGTTACGCTTTCTTTCTTCTTTAGTAGCCAAATCTTTTATTTCGTCCCAAAATTTACTCCTCTCTGAAATAGAAATATTGTATTTTTCTAATAGTTCCCCAAGAAAAATAGCCTCATGATAAGCTGAAATCTGACGTTTTTATGAAAAACTGTGAGATTATATTAATTTAAAATCTACAATCGCTTATTAAAAACTAAATGAGAAGCAAGTGATTATAATGATTGTTAGTAATTGTTAGCTTTTATTAGTATAAAAAAGCGATATATAGCGGTTGTTTAACCGTTAAAGTATGCTATAATTTCAATATGTTAAGATAGGAGGAGAATGATGCTTCAAGAAGAACGCTGGGTCTCTATGCAGGAAATTTGCAAGTATCTTGGTTTAAGTAGAGATACTATTAAAAAGATGATAAAAACGCAAAACATGCCTGCGTACAAAATTGAAAGGAAGTGGAAGTTCAAAATTAGCGAAATAGATGCATGGATGTGTGATAACAATAAGTTAACAAAAGAAGATCGGGAGGCAATTTTAAATGCTAAAAACAATTGATTTGTTTGCCGGCGCAGGAGGACTAAGCCTTGGTTTTCAACTTGCTGGTAAATTTAAAATCCTAGCAGCGGCTGAAATAGACAAGAATGCAAGGGCTACATATAGTGTAAATATCGCTAAAAAATGTGAAGACTTTACTTTTATAGATAATGTAGTAGGTTATGATTTTACTTCATTGAAAGAAAAACTTGGGGGTATTGATGTAATTATTGGTGGTCCACCATGCCAGGGTTTTTCCAATGCAAACAGACAAAAGAAAAATCTCGTTTGCATGAATAATGACCTCATAAAAGAGTATTTTCGTGCAATCAAAGAAATTCAGCCAGAAGCATTTATAATGGAAAATGTAAGTTCGTTACGTTCGGATACGCATCGTTTCTATGAATCATATAAGGATGAACATACCATAAATGAACTAAGACAAAAAGGTTATAAGATTCCAAAGCGAAGAGATGTTATTCGTCTAGGCAAAAGTAATTTCGAAGGTATTGATTTTGCGGATGTGAATAGTTTAAATTTTGACAAATATTTAATTCCTGAAGATTTATTTAAACTTCTAAATGTTTTGAATAAAAACATATTAAATGCCAAACGACTTCCAAATTTTTTGGAAAAACAAACCAAAAGAGTAATCCTTTTAATTGATAATTATTGTAATAGTTACGTTACTCAAAAAGATAAAGCTATTATTGCGATTATTAGTAGATTAGAAATTATTAAGGGAGGCCTTTTAAACAACATTGTTGCAAACTTCAAAGAAGAAATAGAGTATATAGTTGCGCTACATAAACTGTTTAGTGTTATTCAGGAAATTCATAAAAACAGAATTATTGGCGATTACACTATTGATGATGAAGGTTTTTTAGTGTTCACAACGCATTCTTATTCTGTAATTGATTATATAAATGCCATATTGAATGGAGAATATGTACAGGTTGGAGACACTTTAAATGCAAAATGGTTTGGAGTTCCTCAAGAGCGAAAACGTTATATTGTTATGGGAATACGTAAAGAAATTCATCCTGATGTTATTCCGAAACTCCCGAAAGAACCTAAAAATATAAGCGTTCCCACAGTTGATGATGCAATCCTTGATTTGCAAGGGTATGATGTAGGATATGAGTTCAAATATGAAGCTGTTACCTACTGGGAAAATGATACGATAAGTGAGTATGCGAAAACAATGAGGACGAATAGCACTTCAGTCAAAAATCACATTACTACAAAAACAACTGATACAGCAATGAAAAGATTTAAAGTTATTAAACCTGGGGAAAATTTCCATAGCCTTTCAATCGAAATGAAGTCTAGCTACACAAAACCAGAGAGAACGCAGAATACTATATATTTACGATTACACCCGGATGAACCGTCCGGCACTGTAGTAAATGTAAGAAAATCAATGTGGATTCACCCTAAGCTTGATCGTGCGATTTCAGTGCGTGAGGCAGCAAGGCTACAATCATTTCCAGATTATTTTGAGTTTATGGGTACAAAAGATTCTCAATATCAACAAGTTGGAAATGCGGTGCCTCCACTTCTAGCAAAAGGAATTGCTGAACATTTGCTAAGTATTATAAGATAGTATAAAAAACTACAAATAGACATGAAATATTTTATTTTTATGTCTATTTATTTTACACTAATTTTGAAATTAATTAAATTATATTACGTATATTTGAAAAATATATATAATATATTAAAAATATTGTTTACATAATATATTTAATGTGATATAATTTCATTAGAATAAAGAATGGAGAACTATCGTGGAAAAAAAACAAGAAACTAAAAGAGAAAGGTTTGTAAGATTAGCTGAAGCACGAACAAACAAGATAATTAATATGATTCAACTTCTAAGTAATTGCTCTAACTCAAATGTTTATGAATACACTCAACAGGATATAGATAAGATTTTTAATGCTATTGAAACAGAGGTTAGAGAAGCAAAGAAAAAATTTAATCGAATAGATAGTAACAAGGGTTCCAAATTTACTTTAGAATAAACAGGAGGTTATGCTATGAAGACTTTGACACAGATTCCCCAGAATTATAAAAAAAATGTAGAATGGATTTTGGGAGCATATACTGATGCTGGTGTCACACTTCCTAATGGATTCCAGAAGGATGCAATACAAAATGCTGCAGGTGCAAGAAAGACTAATAAATGGAAGAATTGGTCCTGTGATATTTCATTAATGGAAAATGATTGTGGTCGATTTCTTGTTGTTGAGGATTCGGGTACAGTTGGACTAACAGGAAAGAACATCCATACTGATTTAATTAATGAACAAATGAATCGTGGTGACGTTCTTCCTCCAGAAGAAAGACTTTCGAGGTTTACTTCCATGTTTAATTCCGGCGGGAATGAAACTGGAGGAGGGTTATTTGGAGTCGGAAAGAGTGTATATTCGGTAGCATCAAAAGAATATATTTATTATTTTGATTCCTTACGTGAAGACGGACAGTATGTAGCTAATATTAACGATGTCGGCCGAGTAATGCGGAAAGCTTTAGAAGGATATGAAGCAAAAAAATACATTATAGATAAAACTGGCCTTTCAGAGAAAATGACTGTAGGTACACGTATTATTATTAAAGACCCGCAAGATGAGCTTGTTGAATCTATTGAAAACGGAAAAATAGTTGAGTTTATACAAGAATCGTGGTGGCTAATCATTGGGCGTTTAGATGATACATCATCAATTTCAATAAATAGAACTCCTGTAGAAATTCCTGCTAATATAAAAAACGCTACGCACTTCTTTGAACTTGAGAAGCCTGAATACTATGAAAGTAATTATAGGGTTAAGCATTTCGGACTTTATGTTTTTAAAGGGGGCGGAAATGACTGGCAGGGAATATCTTATTATAGAAAAGGAATGAAAATAGGAGAAGTTGATATAAAGGATATACCTGAAAAAATTAAAGGAAAGTTTTGGGGATATATCGAAGTTGATGAAGAGTGGGAATACGAACTCTCTCAAATTGAGGACAAGATTCATTTTGGTGTTAGTAAAGGCAAAAAGCTAAATTCTGCTTATCAAAAGCTCAAAAATTATTGTAACGAGAAGATGCGAGCAAATCTAATAGAGTGGGGTTTCATAAAAGATAAAGAACATGAAGATAAAAAGCTAAACGATGAACTTAAGGAAATTGCTGGCGACATTCAACACCTTTTTGATAGGCTTGGATTTGAAGATCTGGGTAAAGGTCCTCAAAAATCGGACTTCGATGTTCGTTGGCAGGATATTAAATATCCTATTACAGGCTCTGAAAAGGTTACTACGGGAGATACAATAGATTTTAAAATGAGAATAAAGAGTTCATACTCAACCAATAAGAAATTCGAATATAACCTATATGTTCTAAACCCTAAAACTGGTTCAGTTATATCAAAAATATCAAATGGTGAAGTAACTGTTGAATCCAATAATTTTCTTACACAACAATTTTCCCATACTATTTCTAATGAAAATTCAGAGTATTTAGCAGAGAATCGCATAATTCTTTCTGTGAAAGTTAGGGGTAGTGGAAGAGAAAAGAAAAAGGAATTACCTTATTTTTATGATATAGATCGCCCTTTTAACAGCAGAGACATTGTGAGTCTCACACTTCATGAATGCAGACTTCCAGTTGAGGGGAGTCGTAGGATAAATTTTGATGAGAAAATAAGCAAAGTGTGCTACAGAATTGAGAACAAACGCAATCACGAACTAAATTATCGCTTAAATATAAGCATACACAATGCTAGTGACATAACTTGCCCTAAAATTATTGATATTGATTCTTTAAGTGGAACAGTTAAGCCTTTTGAGGATATAGTTACAGAATATCTCGATGACATCATTTTTACTAAGAGCGTATTTGAACAGCATTTAACTGCGGGCATCTTAGAGTTAAGGGCTAGACTTATCGCTACTGAAGATGATGGCGAATTTGAAAAAGGCGATAAAATAACACATTATCATTTTAAGTTATATTTAAATCGTGATGAGAAAAGTGGAAAGGATGATGCCTTTGATGTTAAAAGTATTGATGCGCCAGAAAACTTCAAACGCTCTTGGTTTACTCCAGGAATTGGGAGAACAATATATGTCAACATCGGTCATGATGCTTACAAAAGAATTCAAGATTATCCTGATATTCAGTATGAATATCTTAAAGAACAAATGTTAAAACAGTATGTACTTCTTTATCTTGGCGAAGGAAAGTACGATATGTTTAAAATGGCAGATAAAGATTTTGCAGAATTAGGCCCACAAGAGGGAGCGGACCAAGTGTTAGAAAGAATAGAAAGCGTTTATGCTCTAAGCTTAAAGTGAGGGGATATACATGAAACATGTTGTTAGGCTAGTAGATGGTCACCTTGTATATGATGGTTTATTATCCTCAAAAGAGAAAGCATCAATAGATGAAATACTGCGTGTTCTACAAGAAGAAATACCGACAATCGAGGCAGATTTGGAAGAGGAATACGGCCAAGGTGTTTGGTATAAGTATCATTTAGGACTTTTTCTTGGGGAACTATTAGAAAAATACAATATTACTATTTCAGAGAGGCGTAAATTTTGGGACGAAATAAAAGATTTGGCTACAAAAGAAGAAAGAAAGCGTAACGAAGGTGCACATTCTGTGACACGTAGTTTTTATCAGCAATGCTATATTTTATCTCAACAAGATAAAAAAACTGTTGAAAAATTAACTTGGAGGCAGTGGCAGGACCTGCTTGATCGCGTTGGCAATAGAGAAGATGAACGTATCTTCGATTGGATAAAGCAGCTGACAGAAAAAATCAGAGAGGATGACTGGAGAGAATTTGAAAAAGCACTTCATCTTTATCTTAAGGAAAAGGATACCAGTGTTTTTGGTACTGAAGAACTATTTTCCATATATGACTCAATTATGTTAATGTGTAAAAAGTGGCGCGAGCAATTCAAAGTATTCTCAAAAAACCATCCTAAATCCGCAAAAAATAAAACTAAAGCTACTTGGGCAAAAAAGTATTATACCCTTTGTTTTGCAAAGAAAAAGGAATTAAGTAGCATAGTAGTTACAGAAGAAATGTGCTATGATGCATTTTCAGAATTGATTAATTAAACCATGTTTTAACAGAGGGTGCATTGTATAAATTGTTGAGTCTTTACACATTGCGAGTGTTCTTACAGGATTTGAGAAGATAGCAGATTCTCAAATCCTAAACACTCAGCAATTAGATATTTTTTGACTTGAAGTAGCTTACTGCTACTCCTTTTCTTGTTTGTATCATAACACTGTTTGGATCAAACAGAAAGGGTACAGAATTATGATTAGTGATAATATAAAGTATTTTCGAAAATCTAAAGGAATCACTCAAGAAGAAATGGAAGTAAAATTTAATGTTGTGCAACAAACAGGCTTATAGCTTAGATTGTTATTCCAAGTGTAATTTCTTATATTTAATATATGAAGAAAATATACGACAAGTAGTATATTGACAAATTTCAGTTTGGTGGTTCTGAAACCTCATGTAACCTTGATGTCAGATGAATATTAAACTTGGAAAAGCTTGATTTCACAAGGTTTTACTAATGTAAAAACAGCCAAAAAAGGTATTTTACTCTCGACCTAGCCACAGGCAGTAAGCCATTTTGCTTTTTAGGTGATTTTATCACAGAAACAAGAGCTTTTCCGGTTTATAATGCTATTAGTTAAATAATATCAGTTTATTACAGATATTAGGTTAACGAAATGATTATTGATTGCCTGATATGGCAGGAGGTTTAAAAAATGGAAGATAAAAAGAAAAAATGGCTGCGTACAGCAATATTCATCGTTATAGGTGCCGTGGTAGGATATGTATATTATAGATTGGTCGGCTGTCCAACCGGGGGCTGTATCATTACCTCTAATCCTTATATTTCTATGGCTTATATGGGTCTATTGGGTTTTCTGCTTTCTGGTGCCTCTGATAGGGAGCGGGTCAAATAATGCAGTATGTAATTGCCTTTCTGGAGGGGATCATCACCTTTATTTCGCCCTGTCTATTGCCGATGCTGCCGATTTATATTTCCTACTTTGCCGGTGGCGGAGAAAGAACGACTGCTAAAACCTTAAAAGGGGCTTTTGGCTTTGTTACTGGTTTTACCGTGGTCTTTGTCATGCTGGGAGCCTTAGCGGGAACTGTGGGCAGTTTTCTAAGAGAATATCAGCTGGCGGTTAACATTGTCTCAGGGCTGATTGTGATTTTCTTTGGTTTGAACTTCTTGGGAGTTTTCAAATTTAATCTGTTTAACAGTAACCAGCGTTCAGTCAGTACTGACAACAGGGGATTTTTCTCAGCTGTGCTGTTTGGCATGATATTTTCAATCGGCTGGACTCCGTGTGTGGGAGCCTTTCTGGGTTCGGCTCTGATGCTGGCTTCCCAGCAGGCTCATGCCGTTGAGGGCATGCTGATGCTTTTTGTCTATTCGCTAGGACTGGGAATTCCTTTTATTCTCAGTGCAGTGCTGATTGACTATTTGAAAAGTGCCTTTGACTGGATTAAGAAAAATTATAAGATTATTAACACTGTCAGCGGTATGCTGCTGGTAATTATCGGTATTTTCATGGCTACCGGGATGCTGGGAAAACTGCTTTCCCTACTTAATTAAGGAGATAAAGAGATTATGAAAGATAATAAAAAACTATTTACCATCTTACTGATACTGGCGCTGGTTGTCGGAGGCGCTACCGTTCTATACAATCAGTTAAAAGATAGATTCCATGTCGATCAGTTAGTAGATCAGAATGAAGATATCGAAGAAAAGGAAAAAGCTCCGGATTTTATCGTTTATGATCTGGAAGGTAATGAAGTACATCTGACTGATTATTTTGGCAAGCCGATTGTCTTAAACTTCTGGGCCAGCTGGTGCGGACCATGTCAGATGGAGATGCCGGACTTCGAGAAGATGTATCTTCAAATGGGTGAAGAAATTCATTTTCTTATGATCAATGTTACTGATGGCGGTAGAGAGACCCTGAAATCAGCCTCTGATTTTATTAAGGAAAAAGGATATACCTTCACTGTCTTCTATGATCTGAAGCTAGATGCATCTAATACCTATGGTATCCAGTCCTTTCCAACCACCTTATTCATCGACAAAGATGGTTATCCGGTAGCCTATGCGGTGGGCGCTATTGATGAGACCACTTTAAAGCGTGGAATTGATATGATAAAATAAGATTAAACTTCGTTTATGATTGAAACGAAGTTTTTTTATGGAAGAAATAACCTTATTAGTAACTGAAGGATGAATCTGTCATGAATTTTTTAGGAGTAAACAAAAAATATTGTTTCTGTTAAATCGGTGTCAAGTCATAGAATTCATATAAGAAATGTGCCATAATGCTTTTGAAAAAAGCTGTATTCTGCTGGGAGAAATAGATGGTGATCACTGAAGATTTAAAAAAATATCTGACTGAACTGATTGAAAGTACCAATGCCTTTATAAAAGCAGTTTCTTTTTTGGAAGTCGATGAAACCGGTATGGAGATTACCTATTCAAAAAATCCAATGGATAAAATGACCTGCTTAATGGCTGGAGCCTACAATGATTACATGATATGGAAGAAAGGAATTGTCGAAAAAACCACTCTGCCCAAAAAAACAAAAAACTATTTGAAATACTATCGACATAATGGTAATCTGGTCAGAATAGATTCGTATGTCAATGGGAAGATAGATGTCAGTTACGGTTTTTTTATTAATGGTTTTCATTTCTATCTGATTCCGTTTTCAGCCAGGACAAAAAGACTGTATGTCGCTACAGGAACATTTGTTGCTTTAAAAGATAAAGAAGAAGTGATGGAAAGCTATTATGTTACAGGCAACAGCATTAATCACTTTGATTATCGAAAGATAGATGAATATACCACCGCTTTTACCTACATAAGCTATGCACCAGCCGGTAAATATCCGGTACTGGAGTACTTTGAGGGAAAGATAACAGCTGGTGAAAGCCCAAAACTTGAGATATATAATTATTACAACTGGATGAAAAAAGACCGGCAATAAATCACAATCAGCAAATAGATTGACTTTTGCCAACCGGTAAAAATGATTGTAGAATAATATATAGATACTAAAAAGAGGTGATAATATATGTTAGGAGCAATTATCGGTGATATCGTTGGCTCTCGTTTTGAATGGTACAACAGAAAGTCAAAAGAGTTTGAATTATTTACTGCCGACTGTCGTTTTACTGATGATACGGTGATGACACTTGCTATTGGTAAGGCGCTGCTGGAAAGTGCGGTTGATTATGAAGATCTTAAGGACAAGGCTATCTTCTGGATGCAGAAGTTTGGCCGCAAATATCCTTCAGCCGGCTATGGCGGCAGTTTCAGGCAGTGGCTGTATACCTTAAATCCCAAGCCCTATAACAGCTGGGGCAATGGTTCAGCCATGCGGGTCAGTGGCTGCGGTCTGGTGGCTGCCTCTTTAGAAGAAACTGTCAGATTATCCAGAAGGGTCACGGAAGTCACCCACAATCATCCCGAAGGGATAAAGGGAGCAGAAGCAACTGCAGTAGCCATCTATCTGGCCAAAACCGGAAGCAGTATCGCAGAAATAAAGGATTATATAAACAGGCATTATTATAATATTGATTTTACATTAGCTGATATTCGTGAAACCTATAGGTTTGATGTTTCCTGTCAGGGCTCGGTGCCTCAGGCTTTAGAAGCCTTCTTTGAATCGGTCAGTTTTGAAGATGCCATCAGAAATGCGATTTCTATCGGAGGAGACAGTGATACCATCGGAGCTATTACCGGAAGTATAGCCCAGGCTTATTATGGAATCCCTGCTGACATCAGAGAAAAGGCTGTCCTGTTTTTAACGGCAGAGCTGCTGGCGGTATTGACGGAATTTGAAAGTAAATATCCTGCCAAAGTAGGATGACAAAGATAAGAAACAGATAAAATGGATGATAGAATCTCAAAAGAAAAAAGATCCTGGAATATGTCCCGGATTAAAGGCAAAGAAAATGCCCTGGAAATAAAAGTGAGAAAATACCTGTGGCATCACGGCTACCGCTATCGTAAGAATTACAGTAAACTGCCTGGCAAACCGGATATTGTGCTGACAAAACACATGATTGTCATCTTTGTCAATGGCTGTTTCTGGCATCATCATGACTGCCAATTAGGATCGATGCCAAAATCAAATGTGGAATTCTGGCAGAGCAAATTTCAAAGAAACCGAGAGAATGATCTGAAAAATATTATAGAACTGGAACAGCTGGGCTACGCTGTTATTACCGTCTGGGAGTGTGAACTGCAAAAAGACTTCGAGAAGAGAATGGCTTTTCTGATTGATGAAATTGAGTATTTGATCAATAGAAATGAAATGCTATGATGGGCTAATGGCTGTGCCGGCGAACTAATATCAAGACGGTTACTGTAACAGTTCAGGTAATCGTTTTTTCTTTGAGAAATAAACATTTATGAACATTCTAATAAACATTTGGCTTTTTTCCATATCTTAATTCCTGGCATTATCGGATAATAGGCACAAAAAAAGAGAAAATATCATTTTGATGTTGATATTATTGTCATAATTGTTTAAAATTGACGAAAGATTTAAATTTTTAAAGTCTCAGGATAAGAACTTTAAGGAAGGAGAAACAGTATGAATTATGTGTTTATTTCACCGCATTTCCCGGAGAATTTCAAATATTTTGTTATCTCGATGAGAAACCATGGCATTAATGTGCTGGGAATAGCTTCTGAACCTTATTTTAATCTGGATTTGGATTTAAGAGAGGCGCTGACCGAATACTACAAGGTTGAGGATATGGAAGATTACAATCAGCTGTTAAGAGCCTGTGGACACTTTACTTTCAAATATGGAAAAATTGATATGATTGAATCACAAAATGAACACTGGCTGGAAAAAGAAGCACAGCTGAGAACGGATTTTAATGTTCCCGGTTTAAAGACCTCTGACATGCCACCGATAAAAAGAAAATCAGAGATGAAAAAGGTCTTCCAGAGAGCTAAGATTCCTGTAGCCAGAGGTAAAGTTATTAACGATGTTGAAACTGCCAGAAAATTCATTAAAGAGGTCGGTTATCCAGTCTGTGTCAAGCCGGATATTGGCGTTGGTGCTGCCGGTGCCTATCAGATTTCAAACGATCAGGAACTGGAACAGTTTTATTTGTTAAAACCACCGGTTGACTATATCATGGAGGAATTTATCACGGGAGTCATCAATACCTTTGATGGTCTGGTTGATAAGGATGGAAACATTTTATATCTGAACTCTTTTGTCTATGGCGGCATCATGGAGATGGTCAGAGATGAAGTTGATACTGTTTACTACAACCAGTTTGAAATTCCGGCAGACCTGATGGATGTGGGATTAAGAGCTGTTAAGGAATTTGGCATCAGAAACCGATTTTTTCATTTAGAATTCTTTAGAACTGATAAAGATGAAATAGTTGCTCTGGAAATCAATGTCCGCCCTCCAGGAGGCTGGTCAATAGATATGTTCAACTATGCCGGTGACATCAGTGTCTTTGACTTGTATTCTAAAATGATTTTAGGAAATGAGCCATTTGAAAAACCAGAACCTAAATACCATGTGGCTTTTATTGGCGTGAGATATGGTCTGGAAAATGAACTGAAGCATGATCATAATGACAGTCTGAATAAGTATGGTCATATGATTGTTAAAAACGGGCCTATGCCTGATATCTTTGCCGGAGTAATGGGCAATTACTGTTATATCATCAGATCTAAATACTTTAATGAATTAATGGCAGCAGCAGAATACATAACAGCTAGAAATGATTCTTAAGGTGGAGGATTGCGATGAAAATAGAATATCATGAGTTTTACAGTTCAAATCTGAATAGAGTAATGGCCTTTAAAAGCTATGGCCATGGCGGTAAACCGGTAATAGTGTTTCCTTCTTCTGGCGGAAGGTTTTATGAATACGAAGATTTTAGGATGATTGAGGCGGTTCAGGACTTCATTAACGCCGGCCGATTCATTTTCTATACTTTAGACAGTGTGGATTATGAAAGCTGGCTGGCTAAAGGTAAATGGGCAGGTGATATGGCGAGAATGCATAATGTTTTTGACCGCTATGTCATTGAAGAATTTATTCCTTTTGTCAAGCATCATTCTGGCTGGCAGGGACCAATGGTGGCAACCGGCTGCAGTATGGGTGGCTATCACAGTGCCAACTTCTACTTTAGACATCCGGATGTCTTTGATACGGTCATTGCCCTAAGCGGTATCTATGATGCCAGATTTTTCGTCGGTGAAAATCTTTCCGATGTCGATGTGTATTTGAATAGTCCGGTCGATTATTTGAAGGGAATGGATGATTCCTATTATCTGGACCTATATCGGAAAGGAAATATCATTATCTGTACCGGTCAGGGAGCCTGGGAAGAAGAGTCGATCAGAGACACCAGAGCGCTGGCAGAGGTACTGCATCACAAAGGTGTTCCGGCCTGGATTGATTTCTGGGGTTATGATGTCAATCATGACTGGCCCTGGTGGCGAATTCAGATGCCTTATTTCTTAGGCAGGTTATAGAGATGAAGAAGATAAATCAGGCTTTTGGGCCTGATTTCTTTTTCGGATGTTTTTCTTTCCGGTTGTCTGTACAGCTGATGTTTGTTAAAATTAGACCAGAGGTAAATGATTATGGAATTGAGCAATAAACAAAAATGGTTTCGTTTTTCTATCTTATTTCACAGTCTGCTGTGCTTTTTGTTCTGGCTGGCTTTAAGGGTCAATTATGCCGGCATATCCAAGCAGTTAGGGGCCGATACCAATCAGAGTTTTCTGATTCTCTATCTTCCGGTCTTATTTCTTTTTTATATGGGACTGGTGCTTTTAATAAGCGCTCTGCAGTTTTTCTTTCCCTTAAATAATAGATTCGGCAAAGCACTTAGAATAGTTCTGCTTCTTTTAAATATCGTCAATACGATACTTAATGCCATTATAGTTATTTATGGTGCTTATGACTATCTGTATTTTATCTTGCCTAAGTTTATCAACACTCTGGCTTTCAGTATTCTGATGATGGTGTTCAGCTGGCTGATGTTTACGGAAAAGAAGTGGGCCAGAGTGCTTAAGGTTTTTTTGATTTTAATGATAGTATTGTCGGCTTCTATCATCGCTTTTCGTCTTAAAGGAAACAGAATAACTACCGGTGCCGTTGTCTATGCTGTCGAAGATGAATATCAGATTGTCTTTACTACCAGCAACGATGCAATAGTCTGGGTCAATGTTGATGGTCAGGATTACTATGATCTGTATGCCGGCAGTATGCGCTCTAAAGATCATATCCATAAGGTTGTCGTACCACAGGCTGTTCTTGATAAAGCTAAAGGCTATACTGTCTATGTTCAGCAGATGATTTATCGTGGTCCATTTGGTGGTTTTAAAGGGAAACTGATATCTCAGCAGTATCAGTTTAAACCGGTTGACACCACTGATGGAATCAGCTATTTTGCCTTGAGCGATGTCCACCATTGTCTGGAAGGAGCCAGTAATGCTGCTAAAAGTGTCGGTGAGCTTGATTTTCTGATTCTTTTAGGAAATCTTGTCGGAATGGTTGAATATCCCGGCAATGCCAACTTTGCTAATGTTCTGGCTTATGAAATCACTAAAGGAGAGATACCGGTAATCTATGTGCGCGGCAATCACGAGATAAAGGGAAAAGAGGCAGAAGATCTCTACAGATATGTCGGTTCTAAAAATCAGAACTTCTACTATACCTTTACCTTAGCTGATATTTACGGCATTGTTCTGGATATCGGTGAAGACCATGATGATGACTGGTGGGAATACTATGATACCAGCAGGTTTCAGTCATATCGTGATGAGCAGGCCAAAATGCTGAAAGAGATTATCAGCAGTCAGGAAAATAAGGAATACTCCTACACGCTGGCTTTATGCCATATTCCCATAACCTTTGTCAATAGAAGACACAATCATGAATATTCCAAGGCAGAGTGGACGCAGCTGTTAAATGAAATAGGTGTTGACTTAGCCTTATATGGTCATCAGCATGATTTATGTCAGTTTGTGCCGGGTTTAGTTGAAGCCAATAAGCAGCTGACCTACAATCCGAATTATTCCGGAAAAGAGAATGCCACCTATGATGGCTATCTGACGGACTTTAACTTCTATGGCTTTCTGGTCGGCAGACCTTTTGTGCTGGATCAGCTGTCAAAGGATAAGCCTTTGGCTTTAGACCGCTATGTGGGAATGCATTTGACAGTCGATTTGAAAAAGGGAACACAAAAAGCCAGATATGTCAACTCTAACGGTGAAACTGTTTTAGTCTGCAATCTCTATTATCCTGATGAGCCACAGAAAGTTTTTGAGATGCCTCTTTTTGCCCAGAAGAATGAGTAACAATTATTTTTAAAGGAGTAAAAACCTGACATCTTGGTCAGATAAACTAAAATCACCGCATTAGGTGATTTTTTAGTATTAAATCAGATATAAATGAGTTTGTATATTACTTGTGTCTTTTAATTTAACTATAAATTAAGGGAAAGAAAATAAAACAGGGGAATTAGAAATTTTAATTACGCAACTATCAGTTAAAAAAATGAAGCAATGGAAAACTGGCTGAGATTGCTGGAATTCAGTCCATAGAATCTTTTAATGCTATCGAGGGTATCATAGCAACTAATATCTGTATGAACAATTGGCCCAAGAAAAAACTACTTCTCAAAATCACACTGAGCAAGAGATAGCTGGTTATCGTGATGCATCGGCTTTGATTCATGAAGGTTTTGATGTGTTTAATTTATGATTACCCAATGTGTATATAACGATTGAAAATAATGCCATTCTGCTGACAGAAATTTTCAAATTTAATGGAATCAAAATAGTAACCGAATGTGCTGATTAAGACATCCCTAACATCTTGATCACCAACTATCTTAAGGCACTGGCATAAGATATCAAAATTAGCTCGGTTTAAAATATAGGTAACCTCATAGTCGTAGCCATCAAAAAACTCGACATCATAATCTTCATAACCAAGATAGACAGATCCGTCATCTTTATAGCCAAAAAATAAACCGCTGCTTTTCATATTTGAGTTATGAATTCCTTTCTATCTATTTAATAATTATAAAAGAAAAAATAAAAGGCTGTAAGCCTCACTCCCATCTGAAGAGTAGTTTACAACCTTTTTTAATCTACTAGATTGAAGAGCCTGCGTAGTAGCCCTGACGAATTGCATCGCCAATCTTACCCATCTTGTATAAGTCGCCGACTTTTCTGGTCTTATTGTGATATTTAGCATCAATCTTATCAGCAACACAGGTAAGAGCTCGCATACCGAATGATGAAATGATAGTATCAGCCGGCAAGAATTTTCTGCCATCTGCTGTTTCAACTTCTACACCTTCATCAGTAATTCCCACTACTTTGGTATTAGCTAATAATGTAACATTATTTTCAGCCAGTTTATTGAATAGAGTAATCTTATTGATAAACATAGCATCTTTAGCAAATTCACCCAGCATCTCAACAACAGTCACATTCTTTCCTTTTTCTTCGGCTAACTCAAGAGCGGCTTCACAACCAGATAAGCCACCACCGCAAATAACGATGTTATCACCCTTGATTAACTCTTCATTAGCATGAGCAGAGACAATGTCAATTACTTTGTCACAGTTAACGCCAGGAATATTCGGCTTGAATGGAACAGCACCAGTACCGACAATAATCCTGTCAGCTTTTTCTAAGAAGTCCTCATCGCCCTTAACTTCAGTATTCAAATGAATTTCAACACCTAGTTTATTCAGCATGACTTCATAGTATCTTGCCAGTTCCGCGATCTTTGTTTTGAAGTTTGAAGTTGCGATTGTACGCATTGTGCCTCCAAGAACAGAACCCTTATCATAGATAGCCACCTTATGGCCGGCTGTTGCTGCCACACGAGCAGCTTCTAGACCGCCAGGTCCAGCACCTACAATAACGACATTTAATGGATTTTCAGTTTTTTCAATCTGGAAACGAACTTCTTCCATCGCTTCAACGTTGACTGCACAACCTAGCTTGGTGTGATTGTTCCAGATACGTCCGATACAGAACTCATTACAACGAATACATGGACGAACTTCATCTCGTAAGCCATTCATCAGTTTGTTCGGTAAGTCCGGATCAGCAATCAGTGGACGTCCCATCATAACGAAGTCAGCTTCTCCTGATTCAATTAAACGAACAGCTGATTCCGGATCATGGTTACCAGCATTTAACAATGGTTTATCAGTATGTTTTCTAGCTTCTTTACAGACATAATCCATACAGGCAGTTCCCAGATATGAAGGAGGGAAGATGTAGTCTAAAGAATCATAACATCCTGCATCAATGTCGAATGCATCAATATTGCCATCATCCAATGCTTCAAGTAAGGCCATAGATTCTTCAATGGTTCTTCCGCCTTCCGAACGATGGTCTAAGGCAATGCGGAATAAGATTGGCATATCCGGTCCAACCGCCCTGCGACAGGCAGCAACCATTTCTCTAGCGAAACGAGCGCGATTTTCCGGACTTCCACCATATTCATCTTCCCTGAAGTTCCAGCAGGCACTCATAAACTGGTCAATCAGATAACCGGCATGAGCATGAATTTCAATAGCATCATAACCAGCATCTCTAGCCAGGCCAGCGGCAAATTCAGTTCCTTTCATAATTTCCTGAATTTCTTCTCTGGTTAAAGCCCGACAGATAATGTTCGGATCAAAAGCACTTGGAATTGCTGAAGCACTGATTGGTGGCTGACCTAAAGTATCAGGATAAGCATTTCTACCGGTTCCTGGAGAAATCTGACAGACAATTTTTGTACCATATCGTTGAACAGCATCAACCATTGAAGTTAGAGCAGGCAAAACACTGTAGCTATCCAGGTAACCTTCCATTGTTACCTGAGCAATAGCTTCGTTGAGCATCTGACAGCCATTGATAATCATGCCGACACCGCCTTTAGCTCGCCGTACGAAGTAATCAATTTCCTGATCATCCTTACGTCCGCTGGTAAAAGCAGAATTTGTTCCCATTGGAGACATGACCAGTCTGTTTTTTACTTCCATATTTCCTATTTTCATAGGAGTAAATAACTTTTCATATTTCATATATTATCCTCCATCTTCATTACCCTTATTGTACAATGTTAAACAATTTTTTCACAACTCAATTTGACAAAATATTTTCACAAGTCCGTTTATTTACCTTTCAAAGCAGATAAGTCAATAAAATCAGGGTTTATTTTATTAACATTCACAAGTTTCTATCAATCGACAGGGAACGATTGAAATGGCAGCTGAAAAAGTGTAAAATTATTAAGAACGTATAAATAAAAAAGGTTTAATACCAAAAGGAGGTTATTATATATGTTTGATTATAAAGGAAAAGTTGTAGCCATTACCGGAGCTTCTTCGGGGCTGGGAAAACAGATGGCTGAAGGATTTGCGAAATGTGGCGCCAATCTGGTTATTATGGCTCGAAGATTAGACCGTCTGGAAGCAAGTGCCAAGGAATGGTCAGAAAAATATGGTGTTAAGGTTCTTCCGGTAGCCTGTGATATTACAGATGCTGAATCAATTGCTAAGGCAGTCAGTAAAACCAAAGAGGTTTTCGGTCGCTGTGAAGTAATAATCAACAATGCCGGCGGAGAAAGAGGAACTGGAACACCGCTTGTCGATTTTAAAAGAGAAGACTGGGACTTTACTGTCAATCTGGATCTGACTTCAGTATTCGCTGTTACCAAGGCCTTTGCCGGTTATATGAAAGAAAATATTGCAGCCGGCAATCAGACCTATGGTCGTGTTATTAATATCTCTTCCATCTATGGTCTGGTAGGTAATCTGGCACTTCCTACTATTGCCTATCACGCAACCAAAGGTGCTGTTGTCAACTTTACCAGAGGTGCTGCTGCTGAACTGGCTACCGCTGGCATTACAGTAAACGCTATCTGTCCGGGTTACTTCTATACAGAACTGACAACAGATACACTAAACAGTGAGTTCTTCCAGGAATTTGCCAACAGAACTGTTCCGATGAAACGTTATGGTAATGAAGGTGAATTAAACTCGGCAGCTATCTTCTTAGGTGCTGAAGAATCCAGTTATGTCACCGGCCAGATTATCGCCGTTGATGGTGGCTATACCTGTATCTAATCTATTTATCAGTAACTGAATATTCTGATTAATCAGCTTCACATACAAAGTTAAAGGGGCATCAGATATCATCAAGTACGGACAGGCGACACTTTTATAGAGGTGTCGCTTTTTTAAAACTGTTAATGCTAAAAGGAAGTTTAAGTTACAAGTTAAGGGAAAAAAGTTAATCCCAATAATTAAGTGTTTTACTTTTAAAACTATATATAATACAATTATCTCGGTAGTTATGGGGTTTTAAATTTTAAAATTGAACATTCAAACACTCTGACTTTCTATTATTTGTGTAGAAAGCTGATATTTTGTTAGGGAGAGCAAAGAAGAGTTTTAATTATAGAAGTTGTATTTTTTTAAAAAAATTAGGAGGAAACATTATGAAAAGTACTGACAGAAAGTTTATAAGGATATTAGGCATATTCTTAGTGATATCAATGTTCATTTCAACTTTTGCTATTAATTTGAAAGCCAATACCGATGACAATGTCCATTTCGGACCAGCGGTTGTGACAAGATTGATTAATTCTTTCAAAATTGATATGACTTATGCACCGGACAATACTAAAATACCAAATGTTACTTTCAGCATTGAAGTAATAGAGGTAAATGATGATGCCAAATGGGGTATTGGCCAGGAAATCCCTTCACTTTATGGCTTTGACCCTCTGATTATTGAAAGAGGAAATACCGATGGACTGGCAATTCATGTAAGTGATGTCACTTTTAATGAAAACGACCAGTATTTTGATGATATTGGCCAGTTTCTAAATGGCGACATCATTGACTATGATAATCTGAGTGCCAGACATCTTGTTTTCGATTCTCTGCTAAAAAACGCCTGGGGAGAACTACTGACTGATAACGAATCAGAAAAAGCATTTTTTAGAGCTCCTACCGCAGAAGAGAAAGCCGACGAAGCCCTGATGCAGCTGGGCAGAGACAATAACTGGCCGGAAGATGTTATCGGATATCGCTCTATCTATCCATTTACTGATAACGAATGTCTATATGACTATGATTTCAATACCTTTAGATACTCTCAGCAGTTTGGATTGCTGGAAAGAGGAAGTATAGGCTTTATCGTTAATGATTATAATAAGGATATTCTTTTGAAAAACAGTTTAGATGCGGAGGGAAATTATCTTTCGGTTTCTAAATCGATGTTTGGTCCTGGGGATGTTGAAAGACTGATTGATCAGATCTTAGAAAAAAATCCTCCTCAGGATGTAGGAAAACTTTATAGATTTATCTTAAAACCAGCGGCACCAGCAGATGAACACTTTGAAATCAACCAGCAGGAAAAAATTATGGATGTATTTGTAAGTGAATGGGGCTATGCAATTGTAAGGATTTTTGATACTGTCGAACAGGCTACGGCTTTCTACAGCGAAAATGATTATGAATATGATCCTTCTTACCACTGCAGTGAATTTGTAATGCATTATAAACCGCCGGTAGTGGAAGAAGAAGTACCGCCTACCGGTGACAGATTAACTAAAATGGTAGTTACAGTCATGGCAGTTGCAGCCGTAACATCGCTGATTGCCCTGGTTGTCATAAAGACAGCTGCCAGGAAAAGGAAAGAAGACTAAACCAGATTAATTTTTTAAACAGTTAAAAAAGAGTCCCTGACAGTTGTGGTTTACCCAAAGAGATAGAGACTCTTTTTGTCTTTTAAACCGGCTGCTTAATCTGATAAAATAAGCTATGATAGATAAAGTCAGTTTAAATAACAGCTATTAATTATTGTGTAGAACAGATGGAAAGGAGTGACAGAATGTTAGAAATAAAGGGCAAAGTAAATACTGCCATATGCTATGCTTCAGTAGTTGAAAAGGAAGCTATTGATCAGATTAGAAGAATGTGTGACCAGGAATTTACCAGAGACTCAAAAATAAGAATTATGCCCGATGTTCATGCCGGCAAGGGCTGCACCATCGGTACCACGATGACAATTGTCGATAATGCAGTACCTAATATTGTAGGGGTGGATATTGGCTGTGGCATGTATACTGTCAAACTGGGCAAAGTTGATATTGATTTCAGAAAAGTTGACCAGGCCTGCAACTATATTCCCAGTGGTAAAAATGTCTGGAAATCACGTTTAGAATATTTCGATCTGCCGGCATTACGCTGCTATAGAGAACTCAAGGATACCAAGCGTCTGGAAAGAAGCCTGGGTTCACTGGGCGGGGGAAATCACTTTATTGAAATTGGTGTTTCCAGTGCTGGCAACAAATATCTTGTTGTTCACTCCGGCAGTCGTAATCTGGGTAAACAGGTAGCGGAGTATTATCAGAAACTGGCGATTGAACTGCA